>JANMZB010000398.1:0-1188 GCA_031382725.1 Sphingobacteriaceae bacterium
GGCGAGAATCAAAAAGACCATGGCGGCCAGCTCCCGCTCGGCAACTGATGTTGCCGGGGAGCGTTTGGCACTACGCCGTATGCTACAGAACCCGATTGGGTTCTCCGACGTGGCCGCTGAAGCAATACTTCAGGCCGGATATAATACCGTCGAAACATTCCGCACCATGATGATTGGTGATGCGGTCAGTGAGTTCTTCAAGAACTTGACCATGGATTACAACCGTAAGGAAAACAGGAAGGAAACTCCCGTTGTTCCGGTTGACGTAATGGAAGGCGACGATGAGGACACTCCGCCTACACCGGATTCGGATGAACCCGGCACGGTAACGAAAGTTACCGTCGAATTCCCTCATGTCGCACAACAAAACCTCCGAACGTTTCTCTTCTATATGAAGATATGTGACCGACTCGGTCAGCAACCTTCTCCCTTGAAATTCAATCAGGACGAGATGGCTTTCGCTCGAGAGCGCCTCATATTCGAGGAACCCTTCAAGCACAAGCATAACACATCGAGCACCACGCCAGACAAGTTCCCCAACACCATTGCAGACTGGTTCAGAATTCAGAACCAGATGTCTGCCTACCTCAACGATCTCCGAGGGATCGCAAATGTACCATATTCGTACTTGATCCGAGAGAAAGGGACACCCGATGACGAAGACTTCGAGAGGGAGTACGATACTACGGATGTTTTTTTCATCCAGTGTACTGCCCATCATGGATCTCACTACGATGTTGATAACAAGTGGTTTGCGGCTGAACTATACAAGTTGGCCGACGGTGCCCCGATCTTTAACCACATCTCCGTTCACCTAACGAAGTTCGATGGCAGAGCTGCCTGGCTTGCCATGAAGACGTACGCGCAGGGGGACGCGAACAAATCGTCCGCTGTTACTCGGACGAAAGCCGTACTTGAAGGTATTCACTATACCGGAAAGGGCAAATATACATTTGAACGCTATACCAGCGATCTCTTAAAATGTTACACGGATTTGGAAAACTTGGGATCCCCGATGTCAGAACACGACAAGGTGGTCCACTTCGTTAGCCGTATCTCCGACCCGACACTCACCGTACATTGTGACTCTGTCCTGGGTAATGATGAAAATCGAAATAATTTCGATAAAGAGCAAATCTCGCACCACTCCAGCGCAATAGCTTCAAAAGTATTGGCCATTGAATATTG
>JANMZB010000404.1:0-1095 GCA_031382725.1 Sphingobacteriaceae bacterium
TGATCAACCGATCAACTTCCATTCAAAGCGTTTCTTCATGGATCTTGGGTATTGGATACGCGCGAGCATGATATGGTGTTGCATCTGCTTTCAATTCAATGTTATATGGATCTCCTTTCCATGTACCTAAAGTACCATCGAATAGATCGTCAAATTTATGGAACAACTGTTTAAGTTGTTGTTGTTGTTGTACCAATAAGTGGTCACAATCCATGGCCAATTTATTCAGATCAGCTGCTTCATACTTCGCTTCTAGAATGCCTTTGATTCGCTCAGTAGCAGAATCCATTGCATCGCTATCTTTGATGTGAAATGACCATTCAGGTGTTGCATTTTCTGGTTTCATGGGTATTTCTATTTCATCCCATTCCACTGTTTGCATTTTGAAATTGAGCATGAACCCTAGTTCAATAAGGAGATCACGACCAATAATAAGGTCATAAATACCTAATGTATTTGCTACATGTGCATTACAGCAAATAGTTTTACCTTCATGTAGTTCTGGCAATATAAGTTGCACTTGAACTTGTTCAGTGGTCTTAAAGGTGCCAGCTGTTGTAGTCCAATTTGTTGGATTTGATGGAATGGTGCTCAAATTCTTGGCCCAATTCTCCCTTATTAAAGTGGAACTCGCTCCAGAGTCCAATAATATTTTAATTGTTGCAACTGGCTGATTCTCTAGCCTAGTTTTCAGTACACCAAATACTATGGGCACTAAACAAGTTGGATCTTTATCCTTCTTGTGTTGTAGTTGAAGGCGGCCTAAAAGAGTGGAATGAATAACATACAGGGAATTATATATTAATGATGTATTACCTAAATTCATATCTACTCTTTGGCCTCCACGTCATTTTTCATCCTCAGAACTATCAATATCCGAGAGTTTGAGGTCTTTAAAGTCAGAAGCATCAAAATCTTCGATTTCCTCATCTACGTTGAATGTAGATTCAACTTTACGCTTTTTATGCGATAAAAATTCTTTAACTGAGTCCTTCGCAAGTGTCATAACTGACTCTTTTGTTGGATTCTTCTTAGCAAAGTCTTGCTTAGAGTTAGGTTTATTTTTAGGAAAATTAGATTTCTTATTTTTAGAGG
>JANMZB010000406.1:0-1225 GCA_031382725.1 Sphingobacteriaceae bacterium
CCCCATCGTTGCATCCTGGAGTTGTCACTACGCAAGATGGATGGGATGCCTTCTTGGCGGAGGAAATCTTCAAATGCGGTTGGTCCGTCGGTTTCAGAACGTAACCCGTAGACGTTGATGTAATGTGAGTCGAGGCCGTAGAATACTTGGGCGCACAGGGAACCGCCAACATCACGTTTGGTGGCAAAGAAGGTATCTGTAGCGACGGTTTCATGGAGACGCCTGCGATTGAGGTAAGGGTAAAGCGACTGCTTATGACCTCGGAGGAGGCCACCACACGGGATACGAGCAAGTTGGGTTGTCTGTTCGAGAGTGTGGCGCACAACATCCAGGGGTCTGTAGCCGAGGTAAGGTTGCAGGCGTGCGGCATCGGGGACGGATACGCGTGTACGCAGCAACGAGCCCTGCCTGGGGTTGGAACGGATGAGGGCAGCTTTGGCTTCTGCTAGGACAATAGGAGGCCGAGGTAGTGCCAGGGTTGATAGTGCTTGGAGAAACGCGAGTCCATCATCTGGCTGTACGAGGAGGTGCAAAAGGTCGGTGGGGCATGACTTCAGCGAGCCTTCGGTAAGGTATAAGTCAGCGGCGAATGCGGCGCGTCCCCAGAGGAGGGGGTCGGGCTCTAGGTACGGTTGCGTGGGAGTGCTATATCGGTTACGAAAAGATTGCGCCGTGGAGTTGGTGACGGCGTGTAACTGCGTAATAAGCCGGGTAAATAGTGTAATGAAACGTTGGACCCGAGATAGGATGAACAATATGGCAATTGCACGGATGCGGGAAAAGTGATGTCTGAGTGATGTGTGGCCGATAAAAGCTTGGAGGCTTGCGGAATTGAGGGGATAAATGACGTCCTCGTCATCATAGTGTTCATGGGGGTTCCAACGTTCTCCGGATGTGAGATGGAGACGTGGTAGGGTGTCTATCTCGGATGGGGAAGCGGTGCGGTGTAACAGATCATCAAGGCCGCCTGTCGGTGTAGTGGAATGACGACATTAGGATCGGTGAACGTGATGGATTGGGTACCGGGTAAGAGGCTTGCGCCAAGGTGGTGGCGTGAAGTAGAATCGACAATAAGACCATTCGTACGCATCTGGCTCTCCGACAGGAGGGACGTACGGGACCCTTTGTTTTCGACCGCTTGGTAGGCTATGGCGAGATATTCCGTACCATGGGAGTCACAAACGACGGCGCACGCAGTGCCGACGCGACAACCAGTTTTCCGAGC
>JANMZB010000411.1:0-1017 GCA_031382725.1 Sphingobacteriaceae bacterium
AAGAAAGAGACAGAGAGACATTAAAGTGTGCACAACTAGAAAGTTTCAACAGATACTCCCTTCCTGTAATATAAGCTCACATCCATATATAAGTGAACATTATCACGAATATAATACTAATGTATTTTTTATCTGCCTGACTATTAGGACGTTTCTTCCAATTCTTTTATCAAATTGTCTCGCAGATGTTTCAGTCTTATCATCCTTCTTCCAGCAATCTAAAATACCATTACGTATTTTATTAGTATGTTTCTCATGTACTTCTTTTGTTGTGTTCTTAGCGAGAATGTCTGATGAATTATTCTCAGATCTTTGAAATCGAATATCTAATTTGAAACAACTTAATAATTCTCTAACATACTGATGTCGAATATCAATATGTATTGTTCTTGCTGAGACTTGTCAATTTCTAGCCAAAAAGATTGCTCCCAAATTATCTTCATAAATTATAGCTTGAAGTTCTTGGTTAATCAATTCTTTCACTAGATTCATTGTGAATATTGATTCTTGAGCACATTCACTAAGTGATTGATATTCGGCTTCTGTACTGCTCAATGCAACTGTTTGTTGTTTCTTAGAAGTCCAATTTGTAATCATTCCTCCTAATGTGTTGATTCTTCCTGATATACTTTTTCGATTAGACATGTTTCCACCACATCATTCTAAAGCTTTCCAGTGTTCCTCTCCTGGATTTGATAAATGAGTTGCTAATTCTCTTGCAACATTACTCAATTCTGGTGCTAGTTTTGTCGTGTAATACATGATTTTTCCGACAATAGATCTATATTCATCTAATTGAATAATTTCTCCTTCATTCTTGGATAGAAAATGTCCTGGAAATCCTGGAGTAGATCCTACTTTAGCTTCTTTACCTCTGGCTAGTTTAAATTTCTCTTGAATTTCTTTCACTATCTTTGGCATTGTTGCAACTAAATATTCTTCTTTCTTTTTATCCTTTTTCCAATTCCACCATATACCAAGGTGTTTCTTCAGTTGGCCAAGTTCTTCAATATTAAA
>JANMZB010000450.1:0-2427 GCA_031382725.1 Sphingobacteriaceae bacterium
TTCTACATGAAGCATTGATTATAGAGATGTTTTTACTTACTCTGACATCAAAATATAAGGTGAGTTGTGATTGGTTGAACTGCCTTTTGTATTGTATGAGGTTACTGTGCTCACAATTTCACGTGTTGATTTCTACATCTCAAAAATAATTTTTTGTTGTGTAATCATCCTACCATTATTAGTGAGGATGGCTGAATTAGAAGTTCCTACCAAAACCAGTACACGCTACACGTATTCGTTAGCGGCAAAGCGTAGCATCCTTACGGAGGCCTACGCTGAGCAGCGGAGCGTCAAACGTGTAGCAAGAAAATACAATGTACAGCCAAACCAGCTTCGCAAATGGAAACGTCATTTTGAGAGCAATGGTGCTGGAGCAGCGGTGACCGATCCTACACTACCGTCATTATGTCCTAGGCGTGCAAAGGGGTATATAGTGACTCGAGAATTGGGAGGAGGGAGGAAGAACTTGTTCCCAGAGGAGTTGATTGCAGATTTGAAATTATTTTTTGAGAATAGTCGCGATGAAGATTACTCTGTTTCTCTTCGACTTATGGTGGCTCAGGCCAAGCTGTTATCTCCGACGGTTACTGCAGGTGTATCGACTCGTGCGATTGAATATCGTATTTATCGTTTGTTACAGAAATGGGATGTTACTTGGAGAAGAGGTACTCACAAAGCACAGAACACTCGTCATGATTTGGTGATTGAACAAGAGTTTCACTCTTATGTCCAGCAAAAAATTCGGTTACTTGGGGTTGATTGTTGCAATGTTTATAATGCAGATGAAACCAATATGTACTTCTCACCTCAGCCTACTTCTACGTATGCACCGCGAGGATCAAAAACAGTTTCAATCAAGGGCGCCGATAGCTCTAGTCGTTGTACTATTATGTTGGGTGCTTCTCTAACGGGTAAGAAGCTTCCTCCTTTTGTGATTTTCAAAGGGAAAAACGATCGGACAGGACACATCAAGAGGGAACTTGCTCGGAGGGATGGATATCCAGATGGAATCGAGTTTGGCGTTCAGGGGCGAGCTTGGATGGACGCGGCATTGATGTTGGAGTGGATTGAAAAGATTTGGAAGCCTTGTACCTTGTATAACAAAATCTCTTATCTTATTCTTGATGAATGTCGGTCGCACATGACAGCAGAGGTACGGAAAGCGTTTGCCGATTGTAACACAGAGGTGGACTTGATTCCTGGAGGCTACACGAGTAGGCTGCAACCGATGGACGTTGGATTGAATAAGCCATTTAAAGGGTATGTAAGCGACAACTTTACAGATTGGTTGATTGTTAACAGAAATGTGAAGCCGACAAGACAGGATGTTTCTGGGTGGATTCTTAATGGGTGGGATAGAGTGTCAGAACAGATAGTGTTGAATTCATTTCGAGGATCAGGGTATATCAAGGATACAAGCGAGGCATCCTCTCCTCTTTCTGTTCCGGTTGATGATTTGGTTCTGATGGAACCTTCGGATTGTGAGCTTTCAGATTCGTGAGAAGTATCGGAAGTATAATTAAACAACAACCAAAAAAAGTGCCGGGGAGCTAATTGAAAATGCTCCGGGAAGGTCGGTGGGGGCACTTTTACATATACTAGTAATAGATAATAATGAATACATCTTAAAAGTCCTATTACTAGTAATTTTTAATCATCTACTCATTTATAGGAATACTCCTTAAAAGAATAGCACTCGCCATGCCATGGTTTTTCTCTCCTTTCTTTCTTTTGTAGTTGCTTGAAGAACTCTCATAAAGTTCTTGAACGATGCAGAACTTGTTGATATCGGCGATAATCTTCGGCATCCTCGACTGAACTCGCGGAATGAAACCGATAGTACAGCCATCTGTGCCGTCGATGATCTTGACGAGCTTGATTGCTTCTTCCGCGGTGACACCGACATTGACGACCGTTTTCACAAGACGAAGCACATCGCCATGGCCGACATGTTTTCCGCACACTCTATGACTGCAACAAAAACGTCCATTGCTGTTTGAAAATAGCCCGACAATCTCGAAATCGATCTCTCCATCTAATAAATAAGGTGCTTGCTGATTGTTGTCAATTGTGGCTGTAGGAGGACTGTTGATGTCCTCATCTCTATTATTGTTGTTGATTGCTGACATTTTTACGTTTTATCGGAGATGGAGGTTTGAGGAGAGGCTAAAAAAGCAGAGGAAATTACTTAGGAAAAATGCGATCGTGTATGCATGTCCTTTTTTTGACTAAAAATATCGCACCGTGATAAAATCACTCGATAGAGATTTTAACACGGGGATACTAATTTATTTCGTGGAGACAAAAGGGGATAACATATTTCGGGGAGTACGGTAGTTTTTTGTCAAACCCAAAATGCAGGTCACGTGAAAGTACTACTTGTACAGGTACCGACGGTCATCTTTAGATTCAGGTTAATATTATTTG
>JANMZB010000523.1:0-1121 GCA_031382725.1 Sphingobacteriaceae bacterium
TCCATTTGTGCAATCTTCGTTCTCGTTTCGATCTATTATCGTCTGGACGAGTTGTTTCTTCAGTATCAGTTGGTTCTTCTTCAATTTCTTGAGCCATCACTACATCTTCGTTGACTTCATTATACTCTTCTTCTTCCTCGATATCTCGTTCTTCAACAACCATATTAACTTCTTCTTCTTCAAGTATACTATCATCGATTTCACTGTCTTCTTCTGAATTTAAATATTCATCAAACGAGTTTGGATATTCTCGTCTTCCCACATAAACTATTTCGTTCATCTGGTATTCATCAGTCGCTTCAGTTTCATTTGCGAACACTTGATTCTTGGGGAAAAAGGCTTCTCTTTCTTCAAAATTCATATCAACCGATCCTATAAATAGGGATGGTTTAGATGGTCCATTATTATTCGATGACTTGTCAGTACAATCCTTGATTAGATGTCCGAATTTTCCACATTTAAAACATCTTCGCATTTCTTTTCCTCGAGTATTCAAGGTAGGGCAATTAACCGCTTTGTGACCTTGTATGCCGCATTCTCGACATTTCCCTTTAAATTTCCTCCACGGTTTACGGGGTCCTGATTGGCTCGCTGATTTCTTGGTGTTGTACAGTTTATTAAACACATTAGGTTTTACTATAGCTTTATCAGTACTTTTATCCTTTTCTACTGCATAAGCCATTACTCCTGATTTCGGTTTAATTTTACCTGGACGTTCGACATGACGTTTCCAGTAGTTTCGGTACTGTTCTCTCGCAATTTTAATTATATCCGGATTAGTTAATTCATAACCTTGTAAGATGGTAGTAACGGTGTCGTAAATCCTTGGAGCAGTAGCTATTACATGCGCTACTATTTCTCCATCTGTCTTAGTACCACCTCCTGTACATACAATTAATTTGGTTTGATATTGTAATTCATCAAACCATTCATCTGGACACACATACGGATTATTACGTACTGCATCATTATATGCTTGAGTAAGTTCTTTTAATGCCCATGCTTCGGTCGTCTCATATCGTCCTCGTAGTGCGCGTCGTATCTCATATGCTGTATCATAAGAAGTATATACTTCTGTTTTTCCACCATTACCTTGAAAGTATGTACTACATGCGAGTCTA
>JANMZB010000562.1:0-6135 GCA_031382725.1 Sphingobacteriaceae bacterium
GTTAAGGTGGGGTTTACTACGGTCAAATTTTTCTTTTGCCATGATGTTATACTTATATTAGTAGGTTAATTTTTATATTTTATGAATTAATTACATTCAAGAGCCAATGATGGGACTTGAACCCATGACCTCTTCCTTACCAAGGAAGTGCTCTACCGCTGAGCTACATCGGCTTGTTATAGTTCATTAGTTAAATTGTAGAGTAGTTCATTTTCTTCTGCAACCGCAGACTACAAATTACTACTGAACTAATAGACCATTGACTAATAAACCAATGTACTACCAGAGCGGAAGACGAGGTTCGAACTCGCGACCTATAGCTTGGAAGGCTATCGCTCTACCAACTGAGCTACTTCCGCTTATTAAATGACTGAATGGTTGAATTATTTAATGATAGAATATTAATAATCCAATCTTTCTGATATTCCTTCCTTCAATCTTATTCCGTGGGGGGAGAAGGATTCGAACCTTCGTAGCCGAAGCAACGGATTTACAGTCCGTCCCATTTGACCGCTCTGGTATCCCCCCAATAAATTGACGATGTCAGATGTGCGATTTTGATTTAGCGTAATGCCAAATCGTAAATCAAAAATCTTAATTCGTAAATCTCGAGAGCCTCCTATCGGGATCGAACCAATGACCTACTGATTACAAGTCAGTTGCTCTACCAGCTGAGCTAAGGAGGCATTTATTTAAAAACGCTTGAAATTCGTAAGTTAAAGAACAATTCTTTCATTAATTATTCTTAAAGAACAACCTTTCTGAAAGGGACTGCAAATCTACACAAATTAAAGGCGCAGCAAAATTTTTTTCAAAAAAAATCCGGCAGTCAAAAGACGGCCGGATTTAGCATTTTTATTGAGTCCTTTCTAATCAGGCATTTACCATATTTACTTCTAAATCTGATTTATAATTACTTAAACGCATATTCGATTTAGCCTTATGCTTATCTATCTGACGTCTAAGACATTCTGATGCCAGATCAGCAGCTTCTTCGAAAGATTTACATTGTTGTTTTGAAAAGAGCATATTTCCCGGCAGATGTATTTTCATTTCCAAGATCTTATTTAATTCATCCTCGGTTTTCTCTAATCGCAGATAAACCTCGGCACTGATAATCTGATCGAAAAATTGATCGAGCTTATCAGCTTTTTTTTGAATAAAGGCCAACAATTTTTTGTCGGCATTGAAATGGATGGATTGAACACTAATTTTCATTTTTCCTCCTTGTTTTAGGCCTTTGGATGGGCTTGTTTATAAATTGTTTTTAATCTTTCTACGGAATTGTGTGTGTAAACCTGTGTAGCAGCTAAACTGGCGTGACCAAGCAACTCTTTAATTGCATTAAGATCTGCGCCTTTATTTAACAGGCTTGTAGCAAAAGAATGTCTCAATACGTGTGGACTTCTTTTTTGATGAGTACTAATTTGACTCAAATATTTATTTACGATACGATAGATCAATTTTGGATATGCGGCTTTACCTTCACTTGTTACGATTAATGCGGAAGAAAGATTTGAAAAATTTTGATTAGTTTTTTCTTTAAGATATTCCGCTAATAAATTCATTAATGGTGCGTTTACCGGAATAATTCTTTCTTTGCTCCGTTTACCAAACACCTTTATACTTTGCTCATAAGTATTAATATCGTTATTAGTTAATGTCACCAATTCGGCTAAACGCATACCAGTTCCAAACAGCAGTTCTACAACCAGTCTGTCTCTTAAACCTTCAAAATCAGTTGAAAAAATCTCAGCCTGATCTAATAATGTATTAAGCTTGGAATCTTCAACAAATACGGGTAAGCGCTTAGGAATTTTAGGAGCTTTAACTTGTAGAGTGGGATTTACTTCAATCAGCATTTCGCGCTGCAGGAACTTATAAAAAGTTCTTAAAGAAGAGAGCTTCCGCTGAACAGATCTCGCTTCGGTTTTCGTATCCAACAAATCAACTACCCAGGAGCGGATTTCCAAATGTTTTGCCGATTCTAACTCAGTATTGCTTTGTGCTAAGAAATTTTGAAATTGATGTAAGTCTTTTAGGTAAGCGCTGATTGTATGCGCAGAAAATCGTTTTTCGTACTGTAGGTAGTTGTTAAAACGCTCTATAAACATTAAAACCTATTTATATATGCCATAAGCAATATACAAATAGGTTTTGAATAATTCAATTTATGTTTAAAAAAGGATTAAACTCCAGCTTCCTGGTTTAAGCCTTGCTTGTAAATAGCTTTTTTAACCTGTGTACGGCGGGTAATAGATTTCTTTTCAAATGCCTGACGACTACGAAGCTCTCTTAAAACTCCCGTTTTTTCAAATTTCTTCTTAAAGCGTTTTAGTGCTTTGTCTAATGATTCACCGTCTTTTATGTTAATTATGATCATAATCTGTAAATACCTCCTCCCGTGCTTTTTAGGGATTGCAAATATAGAAAAATTTTAAAGATTAAAAAGCAAAGTCTGGCTGAAAAAATCAAAAGCGAAACAATGATTCGATGTTTCGATTTTGATAATTGTTGCTTTACTATTCAGCGGAAGGGATGGTATTCATGTTATACCAGGCTTCTGTAGACCAAAGACCGTTACCGGATGAACTCAAAATAGTTTTCTTATTCAACCGTATATAAACAACATGATTAGCTTTCATTCCAGGAAGTTCAAAGAATACCTTTTTCCGATCGTCAGAAACTTTGAGGGTTTTTATTTCAAGAACCTTATCGTCCATTTTCGGTCCGCCATAATCGGAAGTAGGCTTAAAATACCATTGACTAACAATATAATCAGATACTTTTTCACCAGAACCTATTTTTAATGGTTCTGTAAATTCAATTTCAACTCCGTTAGACTTTGCACGTACTGCCAGCATCTCAAACGTTGGTTTATTATTGAATGTTAGCTTCTGTAATCCGTATTTTAACTTTCCAGTCTGCCCCCAATTGCCTGATACACCGATTCCCCCAATATATAGCGATCCGTCCGGCCCCCATGTCAAACGATTAACACCAGCCTCCAGGCCTTGAGTGAAACGGAAGACTGCTCCCTGATATTCTCCATTAACTTTCTCAGCAAAAACACGTTTTAATCCGCCATGTGTTACATCACCATGAACCATTTGATTAACATACGGACCAACGTTAAGCTTTGCCGGCTGACTTGGAGAGTTTCCAATTTCATCTTGAGTTAACCAAACTACCGGTAAAGATTCTTTGAGATTTGCTGTGCCTTCAAAATCCACGGAACGTGAACCGTAAAATGCTCCTTCTTTAAAATGCACTATTTTACTCGCCGGTAGCCAATCACCCTGGTTGTCGGCGATATATATTTCATCGTCAACACCTAATCCAACGCCGTTAGGAGTTCTTAAACCGCTTGACAACAGTTGCACTGAACCATCTTTTTTAGAGATCTTAACAACTTTTCCTCTGTCCGGAATTTGTGGCCTCGTACTGGCTCCCCCCGGATTAATTGCTGTCGCAAGGGCTCCGTAGAAATATCCATCTTTGTAAACCAAGCCAAAGGCAAACTCATGGAAGTTTGCAGATACTTTCCAGGCATTAGCTACTGTTTGGTACTCATCAATAAGCTCATCTTTGTTCAAGTCTACCAATTTGGTTAGCTCCTGTTTTTGCAATACATAAATTTCATTATCTACCACTTTTAGCCCCAAGGGTTCAGCCAAGCCAGAAGCTATACGCTTCACCTTGATATCATTTGGGGTGGCAGCATTAACTCCATCAACAATATAAATTGAACCTAAAGAATCCCAGGTGCTTACTACCATGCGGCCATCAGATAGAAAATCTATTCCGCCCACTTTAGGTTGAAAACTATCAGGCCTTGCCTGAGTAAGCGTAAAACTTGGATGTACTGACACTGGCTCAGAACCATCTCCAGGCGTGATTATTGGCACCTCGCTGGTTTTTTTAATGTCTGATGCTTTGTATGTGAAAACAGATGGTGGAATTACTGTAAATTGATTAGAGCCATGAGGAGCCCACTGTAAGGATGCCGAATAGCCGCCAGCTCCCTGAAAATATTCAAGTTTAAAAGGGTGTTTGCCGGCCTTCAATATCACCTCTCCATCTTTAGGCTGAGGCCCATGATTTCCTCCCTTATCTACTAACAGTTTATCATCAATAAATAAACGTGAACCATCATCACTCACCAACCTGAATACCACATTCGTGGTTTTTTTGATGTTTAGATAACCCGTAGCTAAAACGACAAAATTATTCTTGAAATTAGGAATTTCACCACCTTTTATATGAAATGCGTTTAAAGAGCCGGAATATAGGGGCAACATTTCACCATTAATCTCTTGAAAATCACCTAAAGATTGATTAAACTGATAAATATTTACTGCCATTCCAGGCTGCTCTGCTTTTGAAGCGGCTTTAGTCGGAGTATTAGCCATCCAGTTTATTTTAAAATCTGGTTTAGGCATTAGCTTGTTACCGGCTTCACTTCTTTCCTGCTGTGCATCTAAACCAAGAACATAAGTAACGATAGTCTCGATGTCTTTCTTTGGCATATCCGGATGGGGTGTCATAGGAACCTGTCCCCAATTACCAGCACCGCCTTTTATAATCTTAGTGATTAAGAAGTTTTTATTTTTCTCTGAATTCTCATAGCGCTGAGCAATAGCCATGTAAGCCGGGCCAACGGTTTTTACATCACGATTATGACAAGCATTACAATCGCTCTTAGCCAAAATAGCTTTAACTTCCTCTTCACCATTTTTTCCTTGCGGCTTAGTTTCGACTAAAGCAACCGGTCTTGCAGTTAGATTTACTGAAAAAGTTGTTCGCTTGTCGCTGTTAAGTGTCAACTTTCCATTAAGAATTTGGAACTGCTTTCCTTCTATTGTTTCCGAAGATTTATTTTGAATCTCAAATGCGCCATCGGTTTTAAAATCACTTTCGTTGATTAAAGAGTTAAGCTTCATTTTCAAACCAACCTTAACACCTGCCGGAACATTCGTTGCAAGAAAAATACGCTCAAAACCAGTTTTCTCTCCACCAGCTTCTATATACTCAGGCTTTTCAGAAACATGAATTGTTGTCCCCTTATGAGTTAAATCGTATTTTAAAATAAGTTGATTATTGATAATACTATGTCCCTTGTAATTAACAACAGGCACGCTTTCAATTCCCTTTTCGGTAATTACCCAAGGATTGGAATTGGCTTCTTCTAAATAAGTTATTCCGGTAGTTGTTGGTTGCGGACCATGAGCAGACGTGTACACCGCGCCCTCAAAATTTATTTTTCCTTTCCAGGCTTTATAAAATGCGCCGTTATTTGTATTGTAAGCTACCCACAGATTATCATTCAAAACAGCGCTTAACATACGCGGTTTTAAATCCAGAACCGAACGAATAACCCAGGCTTCTTTAGGGCGTGAAACTAATTGTGTTGTAACAATATTGTCAGTCTCGGGCTGATTTTGCACTATTCGCCTTTGGCTACATGCTCCAGCAAGGATAATTATAGTGCTTATAAAACATAAGACTGATAATTTAGAATTACTCATATTTAACTAAATGATTTAATTGGAATTGTTATTAGAACCAAATCTATAAATTAAGACCTGATAAAATGAATATAATTAGTTGTAACGTGTTAGAGAGATAATTGGTATTTAACTTAATCTTTCAAAACTTCCCTCGAAATTACGATTTTCTGGATCTCTGAAGTTCCCTCACCTATTGTACAAAGTTTTGCATCGCGATAGTATTTTTCTACGGGAAAATCTTTGGTGTATCCGTAACCTCCAAATATCTGTACTGCATCGTTCGCAACACGAACTGCTACTTCCGAAGCATAATATTTTGCCATTGCCGAATACTTCGTTACTGCTTCTCCTCTGTTTTTAAAATCGGCGGCTTTCATAATCAATAATTCAGCAGCTTCAATATCAGTAGCCATATCTGCGAGCTTAAATGCGATACCCTGGAACTTTGAAATAGGTTGCCCGAATTGATGACGTTCTTTGGAATATTTTACTGCCGCCTCAAAAGCACCTTTAGCTATTCCGAGTGCTAGCGCTGCAATGGAAATCCTTCCGCCATCTAACACTTTCATGGCTTGTTTAAAACCTTCACCCTCAAGGCCCAGTAAATTGTCTTTATGTATACGGC
>JANMZB010000566.1:0-5603 GCA_031382725.1 Sphingobacteriaceae bacterium
CTACTTATAGTACAGGCAGGCCTATTACGTTGCCTATTGCCCGGTTTTCTTATTTAAATTCTAATAGAGTTTTATATACAGATAGAAATGAATATCGTATCCCCGACTATTTTAGGTGCGATTTGTCAATGAATATTGACGGAAATCATAAAATAAAGCAATTGACTCATAACTCTTGGACGTTTGGGGTTTATAATTTAACTGCCAGAAAAAATGCTTTTTCGAGTTATTTTGTTACTGAAAATGGTGTAATACGAGCGTACAAACTTTCAATATTTAGCACAGCAATTCCCTTTGTTAATTACAACATCAGATTTTAATGAAACTACCATATAAAATAATCTGGTTAATTGTATTCTTCTCTTCCTGTAAAGAAGAGTTTGAACCATCAACTATTTCGGGTAAGAAAAATTTATTGGTTGTGGAGGGCTTTATAAATACCGGAGGGGAAGCTACTATTATTAAACTTACTCGTACAACAGACTTAAAAGATGTTGAAAGTTTGAATCCCGAAGCAGGAGCTGTTTTAAGTATTGAAGGCCAAAACGGGTATTTACTGAACGCGACAAGCAATAACAATGGTCTTTGCACCTTAGAAACCAGAAATATTGATCCAACTCAAAGTTACAGATTAAGAATAAAAACTCTGAACGGAACAGAGTATCTTTCAGATTTTCTAGAAAATAAGAACAGTCCTGAATTAACCGTAGGATTTAATAAAGGAAAAGGTGAAGTCGGAATTTATATTGAAACCGAAGATCCAACAAAAAATTCCAACTATTTTTCTTGGACCTATGAGGAAACATGGGAGATCCACTCAAAGTTTGAATCAAAATTAGAAGCAATAAATAATACAATTGTATCTAGAGACCCTTCAGTAAACATTAATAGATGCTGGAAAACTAGTAGTTCTACAAAAATATTGATTGCTTCAGCTGAAGGTCTTAGTGAACCCAAAATACGACAATTTCCACTTTTATTTTTGAGCTCTGGTTCTGAGAAAGTGAAAGTTATTTATAAAATTAAAGTTTTTCAGTACAGTTTAACAAAAGGGGCCTATACATATTTAAGCAAAATGAAAAAAAGTACTGAGGATATAGGTACAATCTTTGATCCACAACCAACAGAGTTGAAAGGCAATATACATTGTGTCACTAACCCTGCTGAAACCGTTATTGGGTTTCTAAATGCAACTAGCCCTTCCGAAAAGATCCTGTATGTAACTCGAGAAATGATGCCCCCCGAAGATCCGGAAGTAATTGTTAAATCTGCATGCAAAGAAATTAGTATTGCGGGTGGTAGTGAAGTTTTTTCTTTTTTATCTAAGGGTTTTTTAATTACCAGTGGGTCTATACAGAGCAATATGTTTAAAGTTGCTCCAACAGACTGTGTTGATTGCAGACGATTTGGAACAAATATAAAACCTTATAATTGGCCCCAGTAAAGATGAAATTCAAATTGATAGCTGTTTCCTTTATTGCACTTGCAATTTTTAACACTTTGGTTAAAGCTCAACCACTTAATGGAGATATTGGTGAGCAATTTTATGAATACTCTAACACTCTACAAGAAAAGGTTTACGTTCATACCGATAAAAATGCCTACCTCCCTGGCGAAATTATGTGGTTTACAGCCTATACCTTAGAAGCTTCAACAAACCATCGTATAGCCGCCAGTAAAGTCACTTACGTTGAAATTATTGATTCTCAGAACCGGCCAATATTACAAGCTAAAATTGAGATGAGAGATGGTATAGGGGCAGGTTCGTTTTATTTGCCCGTATCATTTAATTCAGGAAACTATACTTTTAGAGCTTACACAAATTGGATGAAGAACTTTAGCCCCGAAATGTTTTTTCATAAGACTATCTCTGTGTACAACACTTATAAGAATGAACAGATTGTTTCAGAAAAAAAAGCTGATGGTGCTAAAATTCAGTTTTTTCCTGAAGGGGGAAACTTGGTTAGTGGTTTAAATAGCAAAGTTGCTTTTCGGGTCATAGATCGAAATGGCATAGGTGCTAGATTTCAAGGAGCAGTAATTGATCAGCATAATGATACAATTGTTCGGTTTCAGCCTCATAAGTTTGGGATCGGTAGTTTTAGTTTTCTGCCTACCAAGGGCATAAAGTACCAGGCAATTATTAAACCGGAAAACGATAAGTCATTTATAGTTTCACTACCTGATGTTTATCCGAATGGATATGTGATAAATTTTGAAAGAAAAGATGCAAGGTTGAATGTGGCATCTACCTTTACTGGAGAGGAAACCTTACTTGTATTCGTTCATTCTGGCCATAGAGTGATTCTGAATCAAACAATTGCAATGAAGAATGGATTAGGCGGGCTTAATCTTCCCAAAGAACAAATGGTTGAGGGTATTACTCATATAACACTCTTTGATAAAAACTTGAATCCTCTATGTGAGAGACTTTATTTTAATAAGCCAGATCGGGTATTAAATATCGCGGCTGAGATAACTAAAAAAGAATACTCAAAACGCGAGAATATAAGTCTCGATATTTTTAATTCGAATGAAATTGGTCAGCCTATTGCCGCAAATTTTTCTATGTCAGTTTATCTCAGCGATTCCATCGACCGGGACAGTGACGATATAAGTGCTTTTGCCTGGTTAACATCTAATTTGAAAGGAACGGTAGAGAACCCGGAATTTTACTTAACTACTAAGGATGACGAGGCATCAGACAATTTGATGCTTTCACATGGATGGAGCCGATTTTCATGGACTGATTTAAAAAACTTTAACCCAAATATTTCTCATCTCCCTGAACTCGATGGACATATTGTAAATGCTAAAATATCAAACGCACAGACTAAAACCGTTTCAAGTACTAATATTGCTTACCTTTCAGTGCCTGGGAAAGCATTGCAATTTTATACTTCATCCTTAAGGAATAATGGCGAGTTTAAATTTTTCACAAAGAATTTTTATGGTTCTAATGAGATTGTTTTGCAGACAGATCCACGTACAGACAGTTTATTAAAACTTGAGATTGTATCTCCCTTTTCAGATAAATTTGGCATGTATAATACCCCGAAATTCATTTTTGCCAAAGATTTCCAACAAAGTTTATTGAAGAGAAGCGTATCAACCCAGGTAACCAATGTTTTCATGGGTAAATTCCTGAAAAAAGAAATTATAGCTCAAGAAGATTCTATTCCGTTTTTTTTTAATGCAGATAAAACCTACAAGTTGGATGATTATGTTCGTTTTCCTGCAATG
The DNA here is from genome assembly GCA_031382725.1 of Sphingobacteriaceae bacterium. Classification (GTDB taxonomy): domain Bacteria; phylum Bacteroidota; class Bacteroidia; order Sphingobacteriales; family Sphingobacteriaceae; genus Paradesertivirga. The sequence goes on from JANMZB010000566.1 coordinate 3,244, forward strand.
GAGGAAGTGTTACGGGAATATGTTTCCGAAATGGGAGTTGATATTAAAAAGAAGGCATATCACTTAAAGATTCTTGATCCGGTCGCAAAGCAGTATTATACTTCGTCGCCTTTAATCCTGCTCGATGGAGTGCCAATGTTTGATGATGGAAATAAGATAATAAAGTATGATCCACTTAAAGTTGAGAAGTTAAATATTGTTAACACAACCTTCTTTTATGGTCCTACGGTTTTTAAAGTGATAGCAAGTTTTCAAACGTATAAGGGTGATTTTTCCGGGCTAGAAATAAATCCTCTTGCAACTGTAGCAGACTATGATGGTTTGCAATTACAAAGAGAGTTCTATTCTCCAATGTATTCTGATGACAAACTAAAATCGAGTCGTATACCCGATTTTAGAAATACACTTTATTGGTCACCCAATATTAAAACTGATAAAGAGGGAAAGGCGATATTAAATTTTTCCTCCTCTGATCTATCTGGTAAGTATAAAATAGTTATTCAAGGCGTTTCTGAAGGTGGGAGACTTGGCTCTAAAACCTTAATATTTGATATAAAGGAGTAATTGATTGTGGGTCTAAAGCGTTTGTGAAATAAACTTATTAAAATAGCTTGTCTATAATTAAAAAGTGGAACAATCAATGATACTCTTCTATATTATATTGCTATTTCTTCGCCCAAACAAACTTCACATTATATGCTCTAACCGTATTGGTAAAAAAAGTAGGAACGTATAGTACTTGTGTTTTTGGATTATACTCGATATCTGCACTGTTAATCTTTTCCTTAACTGTATCGAACAACAATTGAGTGTTGCCAGTAGAGCCAATTGACCAAACCTTGCCGTGCCATTCTGAAACAATATATTTTTTGTTTCCAAATGCAATTATGCCATCTATACCGCCGCTTACTTTTGCCACAGTTGCTAGTTTTTTATTTGAAAGGTTGATAGAATATAAAGTACCATCTCCATTACCAATTAACAATTGATTGTTTTCTACTAATAATCCGTTAATACCTTGAAGAGGCGAGCCTTCAGTAAATAAATCAATGACACCTTTTTTTAGGGTCCAGATTTTGGATGTGCCCGAATCGGAGATATATACTATTCCGGTTTTGGGATCGACGGTTATATCATTCAAGAACTGAGCACCTGTTACAGCGTATCTTTTCAAGATCTTACCTGTAGAAAGTGCTATTTCCACAACATTCGTCATCTCGGTAACATATAATTTGTCTCCAGAAATGCCCATTCCTTTGATAGAATTTAAGCCTTCTGTAAATCTCAATTTCAAGACTTTACCCTTTTGATCAACTTTAGAAATAAAGCTGCTTTGGTTTTCTAATGAAGGCTTTCCATTAATACAAGATACATACAGGTAATTCGTCTTCCGATCTAATAAGACACTTTCAGCTGTGCGGAGGGTGGTGTCAGATTCCCAGACTTTAGTCAAAGTGATTTTCTGAGCATTAGCAGGAAGAAAGTATGCTATAAGTATTGCAAAGAGATAAATCGATTTTTTCATGAGAAAAGTTTTAATGATACAAGCTAATTGATTTAATAACTCTTTTTCAAGAGATAAGTTGATTTTAACCCAAAGATAAAACAAAAAATCCCGGCTTACCGGCCAGGATCTTTGTAATATTATTTCTATGTAAACTAAGCCGTCACTTTGCTCAACTCTTCTGCCATCGCAGCACCAATTTCAGCAGGCGATTCTACAACGCGAATTCCGCACTCAGCCATAATTCTCATCTTGGCAGCAGCAGTATCATCAGCACCGCCAACAATTGCACCGGCGTGGCCCATACGGCGGCCCGGAGGCGCAGTCTGACCTGCGATAAATCCAACTACAGGCTTCGTGCCATTTGCTTTGATCCAAAGGGCTGCTTCAGCTTCCATGCCTCCGCCGATTTCGCCAATCATAATAATTCCTTTAGTTTCAGGATCGTTCATCAACAGCTTTACCGCTTCCACTGTAGGTGTTCCAATAATCGGATCGCCACCAATACCGATCGCTGTTGTAATTCCTAATCCAGCTTTAACAACCTGATCAACCGCTTCATAGGTTAAAGTTCCTGATTTAGAAACTACGCCTACAGAGCCTTTTTTGAAAATGAATCCTGGCATAATACCAATTTTGGATTCATCTGCAGTGATTATACCGGGACAGTTCGGGCCTATAAGTCGACAATCTTTATCACTGATATATTCTTTTACCTGGATCATATCCTTTGTCGGGATACCTTCAGTAATACAAACAATTACTTTAATGCCTGCTTCAGCAGCTTCCATAATAGCATCTGCCGCAAACGCCGGAGGTACAAAAATAATAGAAACATCAGCTCCAGTTTTGTCTA
>JANMZB010000597.1:0-1018 GCA_031382725.1 Sphingobacteriaceae bacterium
TAAAGCCCAAGTCTACCAGATGCTCTAGCCAGGTTGTACTAAAGACATCCGCAGAAAATACGGGAGCGTTTTTAGGTTTTTTGGTAATGATATTTATCAATCCACCTACAGCTTCACTGCCGTAAAGGGACGAAGCAGGGCCTTTGACAACTTCTATTCTCTCGACCAATGAATTGGGGATGCCCGACAAACCATAAACCGTGGAAAGGCTGCTTACAATTGGCATTCCATCGATCAATATCATGGTGTATGGACCTTCCAGACCGTTGATATGAATATCGCCGGTGCTACAGATTTTGCAATTGAGCTGTGGTCTTACGCCATTAACATTCTGTAAGGCATCGAAAATACTGGGCGTAGGATTTTTTTTGAAGAAGATGGGGCTATAAACTTCTACAGGCACGGCACTTTCTACTCGTCTTACCTCTTTCAAAGTACCGGTCACCACAACATCTTCCAGTGAATTTTGATGATTAGACAAATCAAAATCAGTTCGATTGTTTTGGCCTTCTTTTATGGTAATGTTCTTCTCAAAGTTGTCGTAACCCAAGCAGGAAATTTGAATTTTATATACTCCTGGTAAAATTTTATCTATATAAAAATATCCTGAAGTATCCGTTATAGCACCTAACGTGGTGCCTTTAAAACCCACATTGGCATACTCTAATGGTTTGCCCTGGGCAGTGATGTAACCCTTCATAATGCTGGTCTGCGCGAAAATAGGATTCGTTGTTGTAGCCCATAAAAAAAGCAACCAAACGAAACCAAAATAAATTTTCATGTGCCTAAATTATTATTTTAAAGTACAAACATAATAATTTTAGACAAGCCTAACAATAAAATTACCTGAATCTAATAATTTATTTAAGGTACTGAAAATAAAAACGTATTTTACCCTATCTAAACCCGTGCTTCATCCTTTCTTTTAGAAGGAATATCTGTGAATTTTACTTTAATTTGCAATGCCAAACTCCAGTAGTACCTTTATTTGTGAAGCATTTTTTTTCAATTTTATTTT
>JANMZB010000482.1:0-1957 GCA_031382725.1 Sphingobacteriaceae bacterium
AACGCCGCCGGTACGTCGCTATTTATCGTCAACAACTCTCCCGTATGCTCCTTTGCAACACCTACCTTCCCGAATGCCCCGTCGGTACCCTACGCCTCCCCCGTACAACCCCTCTCCCGCCGTCAACTCGACCAACTCGAATACGTCCAGGACATGGACTCATTTGCCGACGCCGACGACCACGATCTCTCCCTCTGGACCCCATCCCGCATTATTTCCCACCGGGAGACTTCTGCCCAACAACCCCTCCTGTTTTACGTTGCATGGGAATGGAACGATACTCAAGGCACTTGGATCGATGGATTCGCCCTACGACTACAGGCTCCAGACCTAATCTTGACCTACGTTCACCAACATCACCTCCAGGATCACCACGACTTCGCATGGATCGCCGACCAAACGGCTTCCCATGCCCGTCTCGCTCACGTGTACAAAGCCAACACTGACCCCAAAGCCCCCAAATACAAGTTCGGCGAAGAGGTTCCCCGCAGCGTCACCCATGCTCTCCTCCTCGACAAAGAAAAAGGCCTTCCTTATGACGATAGCTGGCAATGCGCAATCGACAAGGAACTCAATCAATTGCGTGAGTACCATACTTTCCGCCCTCTTCACCACGGCGAACGCTTATCAGGGTACCAACGCATCCCCTACCACCTTGTGTTCGACGTCAAATTCGATTTACGAAAAAAAGCACGCCTCGTCGCCGGCGGCAACCATGCCGAACCTCCGAAAGAAGATATCTACTCTGGCGTTGTCGATCTCATGTCCGTTCGACTCGGATTCATGATTGCCGCCATGAATCACCTCAAAGTCTGTGCCGCAGACATTGGCAACGCGTTCCTCTACGGCAAAACACGCGAAAAGGTATATGTCCTTGCCGGCAAGGAATTTGGTGACCACAGCCACATGCCCCTCATCATCCAAGGCGGGTTGTATGGCCTTCGGAGCAGCAGTGCACGGTTCCATGAACACTTATCCACTAAACTTCGCAACATGGGATACCTGCCTTCCAAAGCCGACCCCGACCTGTGGATCAAACTCGTCGGGGACCATTACGAATACCTCGCCACCTACGTCGATGACGTCCTAAGCTTTTCTAAAGACCCCCTCGCCGTCATCGAGGAACTCAAAAATGATTACGTCCTCAAAGGTATTGGCACTCCGCGCTATTACCTTGGGGGGGATGTGTACGAACTCGACAGCGTCTGGCATCAAGACAACATCTACACCTCCTTGTCCGCCGAAACGTATATCACACAAGTCGTCACGAAATTCGAGCAGACCCTCGAGACAACGTTCGCAACACGCAAGATCCCCATGGACGCCAGTTACCACCCTGAGTCCGATGAAACGACCTTTTTCGAACCCCGACAAGCGTCCCTTTATCGCGGCCTCATCGGATCTGCCAATTGGGTCATTACACTCGGTCGTTTCGACATCAGTTACGCTACCAACACTTTAGCACGGTATGGCATGGCACCACGAGAAGGACACTTCATGGCTATCCAGCGCGTATTCGGGTACCTTAAATCCCATCCCAAGCTCCAGATCCTCATCGATCCGCAACCACACCCATCCCAAATGCTTCCGACAACAAAACACGACTGGACCGAATTTTATCCCGACGCCACCGAGGAAATACCATCAGACGCCCCCCCACCCCTCGGTCAACAGGCGTCTACATCTTGTTACGTCGATGCCGATCACGCCCATGACGTGGTGACCCGACGTTCCGTGTCAGGCATCCTACTATTCGTCAATAACATGCCCATCAAATGGTATTCCAAACGGCAGGCTACGGTCGAAACCTCCACCTATGGTTCCGAGTTAGTCGCTTCACGCATCGCCGTCGAACTCATATTAGAGCTGCGGTATAAACTCCGAATGCTCGGGGTCCCCATCGAAGGACCGACCTTACACCTCGGTGATAACATGTCCGTCGTACTTAATACGACCA
>JANMZB010000699.1:0-12310 GCA_031382725.1 Sphingobacteriaceae bacterium
TGCTGATTTGCAGGGCTGGGCCAATCAATATATTGCCGGGAAAGCATCTGAAGCCATTTTCATGGTTTCGGGTTTACCCTTATATTTGAAGAAACAAAAGCCTTGAAATGGAGCTTGAGGAATTATTCAAAGCAAGGCGAGACACACGTCATTTTACCACAGAACCCGTCCCTGAAGAAGTACTTAATATCGCGCTTCGTGCCGGGCATGCAGCACCATCAGTTGGTTTAACAGACGCTACACGGTACTACATCATCAGGTCTCAGCAGGTGAAACAAGAGGTGAAAAATCTTTTTGATGAATATAATCACAAAGCGATAAAGGAAATTGATAGCGACGAAAAAAAGAATCAATATCAGGCATTAAAATTAGAAGCTATACTCGACGCTCCTGTAGGTTTAGTTGTTTGTTATGACCGTTCCGTTTTGGATAATTTTACGATAGGAACCATTGCCAGCAACGATACCATCAAGTTTTCCGCCGTTTGTGCCGTTCAAAATATCTGGCTGTCCCTAACTAATCAGGGCTATTCCATGGGTTGGGTATCTATCCTTAATTATCACCAGTTTAAAACGATATTAAATCTACCGGATACGGTAGAACCTCTCGGATATTTTTGTGTGGGCAAACCCGCAACAGATTATGACAATCAGCCAATGCTGCAACAATTGGGTTGGAAGGATAAAGCAATTAACCCCTGCATTACTGAAATTGCGGCAGTTACAAAGATTGATTCCTCAAATAGGACATTCATAAATAATATTGCAATTTCCCCCGAGCTTTCGCATAAGCTAAAATCCAAGATTGATAACAAAACCAAGCCAACTGGTTCGTTAGGAAGGCTTGAAAAGTTAGCTCAACAGATTGGTGAAGTTTTCCAAACAGAAACCCCTGAAATAAAAAACCCTCATTTGGTAGTCTTCGCAGCCGACCACGGAATTGCCCAGCATGGTATTAGTGCTTACCCGCCCGAAGTAACCCGGCAAATGGTTAGTAACTTTCTTGAAGGTGGGGCCGCAATTAATGTGTTTTGTAAACAGCATCAGCTAACGCTCCAGATTGTGGATGCTGGCATTAATTACGACTTCTCATCAAAACTGGCCATCACCAATTGCAAAATCGCACGAGGTACGCAATCATTTTTACATGGTGCTGCCATGTCTCTGGCCGAATTAGATTTATGCCTCTCTAAAAGTGCAGCATTGGTAAAGGTGATTGCCGCAAAAGGTTGTAATACTATTGCTTTTGGTGAGATGGGTATAGGAAATACGTCTAGCGCATCTGTGTTAATGAGTATGTTGTGTGGTATTCCAATAACCGACTGTGTGGGGCGGGGCACAGGTGTGGATGATGAGCAATACAAGAAAAAGTTAAGTGTTCTTACTGCTTCAATAGAGAATTATTCAGGCAGCAGTGATATGTATCAATTAATGGCATATTTCGGTGGATTTGAGATTCTACAAATCACCGGAGCCATACTGGAAGCAAAGGCCCAAAATATGCTCATACTTGTAGATGGTTTTATTTCTACTGTAGCATATTTGTGCGCTTATAAAATAAATCCAGACGTGAAATCCAATGCGGTTTTTTGTCATCAGTCTGACGAACAAGGGCATAAACTTTTACTCAGCTATCTTGAAGCTGAACCTCTTTTGCAGTTAAAAATGCGATTAGGTGAAGGTACTGGTTGTGCCTTGGCATTTCCCTTAATTAAAAGTGCAGTAGCTTTTTTAAACGAGATGGCAAGTTTTGAAAGTGCCGCTGTTAGCAATAAGCAGTTATGAAACGTCAGTGGCAATTGTTTCTTACGGCACTGATTTTCTATACGCGTATTTCTCTGCCGGGAAATGAACACGAGCCCACACCCGAACATCTTAATAATTCTATCAGATATTTTCCTTTACTGGGATGGCTTACCGGCTCGGTGTCGGCAGCAGTTTTTTTCTTGTTCAACGTTTACTTTGACACATCAATCGCTCTTATTTTTTCCATGCTTGTATCAGTTTTGATTACGGGCGGCCTGCATGAAGACGGTTTTGCAGATGTTTGCGATGGGTTTGGTGGCGGCTGGACAAAGGAGAAAATTTTAGCTATCATGAAAGATAGTCGTGTTGGTGCGTTTGGGGTACTCGGACTGGTGTTTATATTGATTTTGAAGTTTTTTTCACTGAGTGAGATGATGCTCACAATCAATGTTTCCAGCAACCGACTGATTGTATTGTTGCTATTTGTGATTGCACATTCTTTAAGCCGCTTTAATGCCTCTGTGATGGTTTTTACTCACACTTACGTGCGAGAGGAAACTAGCAAATCGGCAGCAACTGCGGTTGGAAAGAGTAAACGCAACCTTTATGTAGGTAGTGTATTTGGAATCCTGCCCATCATTGCACTATCTTTACTAACCATGCAATATCAATGGTTCTTTCTATTAATTCCAGTTGCTTTCGTACAGCTATATTTAAGTCGTTTTTTCAATAAATGGATTGGCGGCTATACCGGCGATTGCCTTGGAGCCATCCAGCAAGTCTCTGAAGTAGTAATCTATTTGTCAATCATAGTCTTGTGGAAGTCTATTTAATTCGCCATACTACACCAAATATTGCAAAAGGCTTGATTTATGGACATCTAGACGTGCCGCTTGCAAACACTTTCGAAACCGAAAAGGCAGACATTTTAGGTAGGCTACCTTCAAACATCGACCAGATTTTTAGTAGCCCCTCCACACGTTGTTTAGAACTGGCTAGAGCCCTCTCCACGGAAGTTTCGACAGTCCACGCTATCAAAGAATTAAATTTCGGTTTATGGGAAGGGTTAAACTGGAATGAAATCGACAGAAAAGAATCTGAATATTGGATGGAAGATTTCGTTAACAGGTGTCCGCCGCAAGGCGAAACCCTTCTGGAAATGCAGAAACGGGTATTGAAATTTTGGCAGGGACTGCGTGATTTACCCCTGCAAAGAGTTGCTATTGTTACCCATGCAGGAGTGATAAGAATTATTCTTTCCCATGAAAGTAATTCGCCTCTTAATTCGATATTTGATATACAAGTGAATTACGGACAGCTTTTTACTTTGACACTAAATCAGTAAAAGCTTTTCACTACCTTCATTATTAAACCTGTGAGGAGTTAGCCAACAATGAATCTCGAATACGAACGTAATACAGATATTAATAAAAGCTTGGTTCATGAGTTAAATTCAAAACTCAAAAAAATCTTTGAAGGCGGCGGTGAAAAAGCCGCAGCCAAACAAAAAGAAAAAGGCAAGCTTTTAGCACGAGAAAGAGTTTCATATCTCGTCGACGATGATAAACCCTGGCTTGAAATCGGTGCTTTCACCGCCGATGGGATGTACAAAGAATATGGTGGCTGTGCTTCAGGTGGTGTAGTAGCTGGAATAGGATATGTTTCTGGAAGGCAATGCGTTATTGTAGCAAATGATGCCACGGTAAAAGCCGGTGCCTGGTTTCCCATCACAGCAAAAAAGAATCTTCGTGCTCAGGAAATCGCGATGGAAAATCGCCTTCCAATTATATATCTGGTAGATTCTGCTGGTGTATTTTTGCCTTTACAGGATGAAATCTTTCCTGATAAAGAGCACTTCGGAAGAATATTCAGGAACAATGCTATTATGAGTGGAGAAGGCATTGTACAGATTTCGGCGATTATGGGTTCTTGCGTTGCCGGTGGTGCATATCTGCCAATTATGAGCGATGAAGCAATGATTGTAGATGGAACGGGTTCTGTTTTCCTGGCGGGCAGCTATCTTGTTAAATCCGCCATAGGCGAAGATGTTGACAATGAAACTCTAGGTGGCGCAACTACTCATTGTGAAATATCCGGAGTTACAGATTATAAACACCCTAATGACCATGCCTGCCTTGATGCTATAAAAAACATCATGAGCAAATTAGGCGCACCATTATATGCCGGATTTGACAGAATTGAATCATCCAAGCCCACCAAAAGTACTGAAGAAATTTACGGCTTACTTCCGGAGAATCGCGAGAAGCCTTATGATATGCTGGAGATTATCCATCGCCTCGTTGATAACTCTGAATTTGATGAATACAAACAGCTTTTCGGACAAAGTATTATTTGCGGCTTAGGCCGGATAGATGGATGGGCCGTTGGCATCGTTGCTAACCAGAGGAAAGTTATCAAATCCAAAAAAGGAGAGATGCAGTTTGGAGGAGTAATATACTCTGATTCCGCTGACAAAGCCAGTCGCTTTATTATGAATTGCAATCAGAAAAAGATTCCATTAGTATTTTTGCAGGATGTAACCGGCTTTATGGTTGGAAGTCGCTCGGAGCAAGGCGGAATTATTAAAGACGGAGCTAAGATGGTAAATGCGGTTGCCAATTCAGTGGTGCCAAAGTTTACTATCATTATTGGAAACTCTTATGGTGCGGGCAATTATGCTATGTGCGGTAAAGCTTACGATCCGCGATTAATATTCGCATGGCCTTCAGCTAAGATTGCAGTTATGGGTGGCTCACAAGCGGCTAAAACACTTTTGCAAATTCACGAATCATCCTTAAAAGCTAAGGGAGAAGTAATAACTCCCGAAAAGGAAGCCGAATTGCTCAAAGAAATCACTGATAAGTATAATGAACAAACCACGCCTTATTATGCTGCTGCGAGGTTATGGGTAGATGGAATTATCGACCCTCTGGAAACTAGAAAAGTAATTTCTATGGGAATTGAAGCAGCAAACCAATCGCCGATAACGAAGCGGTTTAATGTGGGGGTGATACAGACGTAGTTAATGTAAGGTTGTACTTTAAAAAAATCTGTAATACTTTCTATTTTCTAATTTCGTTTACCAACCTATGAGAATTTCGGGCTGCATCACCGTTCTACTACTACTTTTTTTCTATCATTCCCAAGCTCAAAAAATTTCATTCACCGAAAAGCGTACTTCCCAATTAACTTATGTCAAAGGTCAAGATTTCGAAGGGGTTGTTTTTGCCAAAGATTTTGTTTTCCCTTTTCTTGAAAATGAATCGGGAGATAAAAGATTTACACCTTCCACTTCTGAAATCGAAATGGCTGAAAAGCTTTTAAATAAAGATATCAAGTTCATAAATCTTCTGCAGACAAATCAGGGTTATGGACGGGGGCCTGTAATTCACAATAATCTAAAAAAATACGCCCGTCAATATTTCGGTTATTATACTCCTAAAGGCGAGAAAGTTGTTTACATAAGCTGCTTATTAAAAAGTAGTTATAAGTCGGTGTCTAAAGAATTACCAAATTGGTTAAAAGGTGCGGTTCTGGTTCTTAACGGAGGAAGTAATTACTGGCAAGTTCAGGCAAATCTAAATAAATCTACTCTCTTTGGGCTGGATGTTAACGGTCTGGATAAAGGCTCTAATCATTAATATCGTTAAACTGAGATTCCCTTGATATTTGCTTGTTGTCTGTGAAAGTACAAAGCGTTAGATTTGTCCTCTCGAAATTAAATCAAAATGTCAGAAGTTACAGAACACGTTCATTGTTTAATTATAGGTTCAGGTCCGGCGGGATATACCGCAGCCGTTTATGCTGCCCGTGCAGATCTAAAACCTGTTTTATATACCGGAATAGTTCCCGGAGGTCAGCTTACACAAACTACAGATGTTGAAAATTTTCCCGGTTATCCTGAAGGAATTCTAGGTCCCGAAATGATGGAAGATTTCCGCAAACAAGCTGAACGTTTTGGAACAGATATCCGCTTCGGATACATCACTTCTGTGGATTTTACAGGCCCCATTCATAAAATCGTTGTCGATGAAACCAAGACTGTTACTGCCGATACAGTCATTATTGCTACAGGCGCTTCAGCCAAATGGCTGGGTTTAGAAAGCGAACAGAAATATAACGGTTTTGGCGTTTCGGCTTGTGCGGTTTGCGATGGCTTTTTCTTTAAGGGACAAGATGTGGCGATAGTTGGTGCTGGTGATACCGCTGCTGAAGAAGCTACTTACCTGGCTAAGCTTTGCAATAAAGTACATTTATTGGTTCGTCGTGATGAATTCAGAGCTTCGAAAACGATGGTTCACCGCGTATTGAATACACCAAATATTCAGGTTCATTACAATACCGAAACAAAGGAGATTGTAGGTAACGGACAAACTGTTACGGGCATTAAAGTAGTAAACAACCAAACCAACGCAGAATCGCTTATAGACATCACCGGATTTTTTGTAGCTATCGGTCACAAACCGAATACCGATATTTTTAAAGGCTGGTTAGATATGGATGAAACTGGTTATTTAATAACCAAATCAGGAACTACACAAACAAATATTGAAGGCATTTTTGCCTGCGGCGATGCTCAGGATAAAGTTTACCGCCAGGCTGTTACGGCTGCTGGTACAGGCTGCATGGCGGCTTTGGAAGCTGAACGTTATCTTGCCGCTAAAGAACATGCGATGGCTTAATACTTTTTCAAACTTTTCGCTTTTCTTGATGTTCAGTTTTCAAATCATAGATTATGGGAAAAGGAGATAAAAAAAGTAAAAGAGGAAAAATTTCGATGGGGTCATTCGGTAAAAATCGCCCACATAAGGTGAGTAAAACTACCGCGGAAAAAGTTAAAGAAGAAAAAACTCAAACCAAAAGTGCCTGATAAGGCACTTTTGTCGTTTAATAGAATATGATCAGCAAAATACTCAAGCTTCGTACAGCTATCCTTCTTATCATCTCAACCGCAACAATCCTGTTCATGGTATTTATGTTTTTTTATATCAGGAACCAGTTCTTTGTTAGCCGTACCGAGGTTACAGAAGATGTGATGATCGAGAAGATCACAAATATGGGCAAGCTGGAGCTTGTGAAGTATTCTATGAAAGATGTGATTGAGAAGAAGATCACCCGGACACTCTTACCGGATAAACGCATCCTTTTCGTAGCGGTTGGAGAGGTTGTAGGTTGTATCGATCTCACGAAAGTGGTTAAAGAAGATATTATTTCTACAAAAGATTCTGTGACCGTATTTCTTCCAAACCCCGAGATTTGTTATTCTAAACTCGATCACCAACGTTCTAAAGTTTATGAATTATCTGGCGTATGGATGCCAAACGACAGGCAGAAGATGATTGAGGATATCTACAAACTAGCTGAACAAAAGATATTATCGAACGCCAAAGAGATGAATGTGCTGGGCAAAACCAAAGAAAACGCACTCACTATTTTCAAACCCATTTTGGAAAATATCTCCGGTAAAAAAGTTGGAATAAGCTTCAGATAGCACTATTTCAAATTATGAATACTGTGCAAAACATGCTACATTTGATATAGCAGTGTTTCAAACTACAGCTAATTGGTTGTGAATAAGACCGAACTATGGTAACTATTGACACATTTAGAAAGATCGCCCTTGCATTTCCTGAGGCCACAGAAGAGCCACATTTCGAAAAAATATCCTTCCGGGTAAAGAAGAAAATTTTTGCTACTTACGACGATCGAAATGATCGTGCCTGTATTAAGTTATCAGAAATTGACCAACACGTTTTCTCTACTTCTAACCAAAACGGTATCTCAGCAGTTGATAACAAATGGGGCAAGCAAGGCTGGACATTAATTGAGTTCAATACGGTAAACCCGGATATTTTTGTTGATGCTTTAACAACTGCGTACTGCGAAGTTGCTCCGAAAAAACTTGCTCAGCAGGTAAGATTATTTAATATCGAACAATAAATAATGAAACTACACACTCCATTTATATTTGTCCTTCTAATTTGTTCATTAGTATCTTGCACTTCGGAAGAGCCCCAAAAGCCTGCATCTGCTATTACCAAGATTGTTTTACCGCAACCATTCAGGTTTCATAAAGCGATAGAAGTAAAGCCGGGTTTAACGTTTGATGTTTTAAGTTGGGGTCGTGGAGCGGAACATGTTGGTCAATACCTTATACTCCGTTCTGATTCATCTGATTTGAAATACAGCACCCATTCGGAAGAATTGGAAGGCGACCTTAAAGATGCCTGGAATATGGATCTGGATTCGGATGGAAACCCTGAAATATTTTTGCAGTCGATAGGAGAGGACAAAGATTCCTTCCTTAGCATTTATGTTCATGAATTTTCGGCAGGAGGATCATCGCAAGAGTTAAAATTTCCTGAACTAACTTCTTCTACAAAGAAAAAGTATCATGGCAAAGATTCGGTTTATACTAAAGATGGAAACCTGTTCAGAGAGTTTCCAATTTATGATGAAAGTGATATCGGAGCGACTAAACCCGTAGGGAAAAAGCTTTTAGAGTACAAGCTTCGGGGAAACCGATTTGATATTAACGAAATAAAGGAAGACGAGAAAAAAGATTAGCCCTTAATCGGGAGGATCACAAAAAAAGTGGCCCCTTTGTCTTCATTATTTTCAACCCAGATTTTTCCTCCGTGTTGCTTCACAATTTCAGAAGACACATACAACCCTATTCCTAATCCCTGAGTGTCATTCTTCGATAGCTCATCAATACGGTAAAACTTATCGAAAACTTTTCTTTGATTTTTAGCCTGGATACCAACGCCATAATCTTTAATGCTGATATAAATTAGGTTATTATGCTTTTCGAGCTTTACATCTACCTCTGTGGCTTTAGGAGAATATTTTACGGCGTTGTTAATCAAATTTACAATCACTTGCTCTATCCGGCTTGGATCGATATCAATTGTGTCATTGGTTGATGCAGTAAAAAAAATCTTGTGCGAGGGGTACAATAACTGACTTGCAGAAACGATTTCCTGCAAAAACTTTTTGATATCAATTGGCTGTTTTTGAATGAGAAGCTTGCCAGCCTGTATCTTCGAAACATCAAGCAAATTGAGTATTAACTTGCCAAGCTTGTCTGAAAAATCCTCAGCTTTTTTTAGAAAATTTGTAGTATGTTCTAATGGTTGATTATCAATACCCCGCAAAGCGAGTTGAATGTATGCTTTAATACTTGTTAGTGGGGTCTTAAGCTCATGACTAGCGATCGTGAGAAATTCTTTATTTCGATTCTCGTCAGCCTTTGTAATTTCAAGCTCCCGTTCCTTTTGCAAAAGAACTTGTTCGTTATTTTTTCTTTCAGAAATATCGCTTATAAAAGCAATAAAAAACCATTCCTCATTCACTTTCACACTCGAAATGCTTAGGCTTATCGGGAATTCACGCCCACTTTTGGTAATAGCCGGCACTTCTATTGTTTTATTTAAAACCGGCCCTTCTCCGGTAGCAAGAAAGTGCTTCATGCCTTTGTGGTGCGCTTCACGAAATTGTATAGGAATAATCAGTACGGATAGATCCTGATAAATGACTTCAAGGCGTGAATAGCCGAATATTTCGGAGGCCTTAGCATTCCATTCTGTAATTAACTGATGTTCGTTAATGATAATAACAGCATCAGGAGCATTCTCCAGAAACTGCGTGAATTTAAACAGATGATCTTTTTCAACTATTTCCTGCTCTTTTTTTGATGTGATGTTTCGGAAAACTCCACGGGTATGCAACAATTTTCCATCAGCAAAAAACGGGCGGATATGGCCTTCTGCAATTATCATTGAGCCGTCACAGCCTTTAAAAGTGGTCTGAAAATTCTCCTGATTAGGTTCTTTGATACAGTGATTTCGGTACTCCTGATAAGCGGATACTTCTTTATCTGCAATGAATTCGTATATAGATTTACCCTTTACATCCTCAAGAGAGTAACCCAAGGTTTTTAACCAAATAGGGTTGGCCAATTCAATATCTCCACGAACATTGGCGTAATGTATTAAATCACTGGTATTTTCAAATAAATCCCGAAAGTATTTATCAGCTGGGCCCAAAATGTATATAGAATAGAATGTAGCGCAAAAATGTAAAATATGTTTGTATTTACAAATAACTTATTTCGTTTGAGCTAGACTTACCTGGGAAACTGAGTTTATATTACTCGACAAACTGGCCCTCTAATGCTTCCAATTTGATAATCATGCCGTTAAGCTTTTCTTGTTCTTTTCTGATGTAAATTCGCATAAGGTACCAGCAGAAAATAAACCATAAAATAATTCCCGACAAGCCTGCCAGGGTTTGCCAAAAAGGAGAGGTGAAATAGATCTCAACAAAATAGAGGCCGAAAGCTAATCCGGTAAAAATGCTGTAAACACGATATTTAGTGGTATTTAAAAGATAACGTTTGCGACTATAACTTTTTAAGTAATGCACATATTCTTGTGGCTCTTTAAGTAAATACTCGCTATTAGAAATACTTTTATAATCGCTTAATTGTACAAAAAGATAGTAAATGCAACATCCCAAAAGGATTAGAAATGATAAATGTGTTGTCCACATCATCGAGTTGGTATTTAACCAAATCAATATAAAAAGCACTATAATTACCAGCATACCTAATGTTTCTATCAGAAGTTTGTTCGCAAAACTGCTTTTAGATTTTTTGATGCCTTTAATTATATCGTCATAACTCACTTTAGGTTTGGCAAGCTGACCATGCCATATATCCTTCAGCGCCTCAAAATCTTTCATAACGGTTATATATTTCAGTCAGTTTACTTTTAATACGATGTATTTTTACTCGTAGATTTCCCTCAGATACACCTGATATTTCAGCTATTTCCGCGTAAGGGATTTCATCTAATACCATCGAAATAATAATTCGCTCAGTTTCTTCTAACTTCGAGATACATTTATACAACAACGCAACCTGCTCATTTTTTTCAGAAATTTCTTCGCCCTTAGTTTCAATAATGTTGTCTGTAAGTTTATCTTTTGCCTGTCTTTTTTCTACTCTTAACCAGGACAGGCAGGTGTTAACAGCAATACGGTAGATCCAGGTTGATATAAGTGCCTGGTTTCGAAACTTATCGAGGTTTTGCCAAACCTTTAAGAAAGTTTCCTGCATCAGGTCATTTGCGGCATCATCATCGCCGGTATAACCATAACACAAATGGTAAATCTTTTTAGAATTAGATTTAAAGATATCTTTGAAAAGAGCTTCCTTATTCATTTAATCTATGTAAGACTACGAATTAAAGCAGCTGTTACAAAATATATTTATGGTGATTTTAAATGATTTACCTATGAGTTAGTTGATAACCGATGCGAGATCCCGAAACAAGTTCGGGAAGACAACACGCTTTAATTATGCTTAACGTCCTGCTGAACTTGTTTCAGCATCTTGTTTCAGCCATCACTCAATACACTTCAATTATGAAATTTCCCATTTACTGTTTGAAAAAATTCAAACTCAAATGCTCTATATTGTTTAGAATAATTCTTAATAATATACGCCTTTGATAATCTTATCAGTAATGATTCCCATTTTGTAATTTTGCGTAACCAATTTCGTTAAAGAAACAAATCACCAGAAATGAAAAGAAGCGCTATAATCGGGATTATTATAATCGCCATTGCAATCGGAACCATAATTAGTACTTATGCCGATTCAAGTACTTATGGTTCTTTTACAGACGCGCAGGAAACATACTCTGAGTTACACGTGGTAGGACAATTGGACAAAGGGAAGGAATTGGTTTATAATCCCAAAAAGGATGCTAATTATTTCGCTTTCTACATGAAAGATAATAATGGTAAAGAATGTAAAGTCGTCTTCAATGGCACCAAACCCCAAGATTTTGAGCGCTCAGAGCAAATTGTTTTGACTGGAAAGATGGTGAATGGAGAATTTCAGGCTTCAAAAATTTTGATGAAGTGCCCTTCTAAATACAATAAAGACCAGGTTGAAGTTCAGGAAGTAAATTCTGCTTCTTAATTAATTATTATAAATGGATATACAGTTTGCAGGTGAACACTTGCTTCCTGGCCAGTTAGGCCAATTTTTTATAATCTTATCATTCGGCACCGCACTTTTAGCCACACTTTCATATTATTTTGCCACCGTTAAAGACACCCTCGACGACTCCTGGAAGCGAATTGCCCGTATTGCAACATGGCTAAACACTATCGCTGTTATTGGTATTGCTTCGTCCCTGTATTATATTATTTACAATCACTATTTCGAATATCATTATGCCTATGCGCATTCTTCAAAAGCCTTACCTGTCTATTATATCGTTTCCTGTTTTTGGGAAGGTCAGGAGGGAAGCTTTTTATTATGGATGTTTTGGCAAGCAGTTTTGGCAAATATTTTAATCTGGCGAGCTAAAAGCTGGGAAAATTCTGTAATGACTACAGTTATGCTTTCGCAGGCGTTTCTAGCATCAATGATTATAGGAGTAGAAATTCTTGGAACAAGAGTTGGAAGCTCTCCCTTTATTCTTTTGCGCAACGCGATTGAAGGCCCCATCTTTTCCCGTGCTGATTATTTAAGTTTAATTCCTGATGGA
>JANMZB010000701.1:0-1154 GCA_031382725.1 Sphingobacteriaceae bacterium
GCAACGTCAACAACGTCAAGCACAGGTAAGTTCAAGACGAGATGGATATAATGAGAACTCACCTCGTTGTATTGCTTTTACTGGTAGTAACGATAAAAACACACCGGTGGATTGGTATTTGGATGGGAAAATAGGAATGTATCCACTGGTGGAGTATAAACAAGCAAGGAGGACAACAAAATACAAGTCAAAAGGAGAAATATATCCGTTTGATGTTTCGATAACTGTGGGTGTGTATCAGAAGTATGTTTTGGAGGAATTGCTTCCTGATATTGCAAGGAAATGTCCCATCGAAATGCTGGCTAAGACAATTTGGATACAACATGATAACGCGCCTCCTCATAGGATAAATCAGGCGGCATTTGACTTGCGGTGCAGGGAGTTGAAGATTGATTGTCGAATGTTTTATCAGCCGGCTCAGTCTCCTGATTTTAATGTTTGTGACCTGTCTTTCTTTCGGTCGATTCAGTCACTTTATTACAAGCTTGGTGGTGGTGGAAGAAATATTGATACGTTGATTGCTGGCGTTGATAAATCATTTGCTTTATATGATCCCATCAATTTGAACCGGGGATTTCTTAGTTTGTTGATGAATTATAATCTGGTGCTTCAGAACGATGGTAATAATGGGTATGCTACCCCTCACATGAGAAAGAAATGCTTGAAAGAGCCGGAAAGTTACCGGTGACAATCCCAGTCATTCCATTCCTAGGATTTGAAGACAGCGATGATGAGCTTGACTTCTCGACATCAGAAGAGGACGACGACGAGGGATTAGACGAGGACATTGAGTGGTTGATTGCAGATGATTTCTTTTCAATTGTAGAGAACAACGAAACAAATAGCAACGATACAAATAACAACAAAACAGAAAACAACAAAGCAGAGACAACATCAACAAAACAAATAACAACGAAACAGAAAATATCTAAGAAAAGCAGAAAAAATGTAAAATTATAGTGAATATGACATGGCTAGCTGCCATGTCGGGCTACGGCCAATATGTCTTCCTAGGCCCACGATTCTTCTGTTCTTGGCTGATTGTTATTTTTAGTGTTTCTCTTGTTTATCATGAACATCCCCTTTCCATTAAAGTACTTGTACTTTCAAATTATTGTACAAGTACTTTTCCGATTTTGGAGTGGACTTTGGAA
>JANMZB010000711.1:0-4433 GCA_031382725.1 Sphingobacteriaceae bacterium
TGAAGGATTCTCTTTCTTTGGTAGCATAATTATCTGCAAGCTTATGAAACTAAGTTCTTCAAAACTTGCAGATTTTTAACCCCGTTTTTATCCAATCTTGTGGATAACTGAGCTAGTATGGGCTTTTTAAGGGACGACTAATTAGACATCAAAGCATCACTCAATCTCTATTTTCATTCGACTACGAAAAATTCAATCAGTTCATTTGGGACATTTGCTGACGCATGCGTGTCGCGTGTGCATCATCATATTGATCAAATATAAAAGTTACCCCTCAGTCCTGCGGACAGCTCCCCTTGAAAAAGGGGAGCAGGTACAACGCCTTAAACTGATCTACGGATTAGGTAAACACATTCTGAAACGCTATCCTCCCCTCCTTTTTTCAAGGAGGGGATTAAGGGGTGGTAAAAGATTTTAACAAATTCAAACCATCCTCAAATTGCACACGCAGAATGCGTGCGCTAGCATACAACCACACCCCAAGGTGATTCTCGTTTCCGGTTTTGGTGTCTCACAAAAACCTATCAATTTGAGGTTAATACTCCCCAAATTCCTCTCTTAAAATATCAGCAATTTCGCCCAGCGTCGCATATGCTTCCACCGCAGTGATGATGTAAGACATCAGGTTTTCGGCACTGCCACAGGCAGACTTAATATCAGCAAGGGCTTTCGCTACAGCCTCTGCATTACGCATCGCTTTTAACTCCTTAAGTTTTTCAGTTTGCAGTTGCCTGATGGAATCACTCACTTTAAAAAGTTCAAAATCTGAGTTTTCTGTTTCCTCAAAACAATTCACACCAACAATTTTTTGTTCTCCGTTTTCCACGGATGTTTGATATTCGTAAGCAGAATTCGCTATTTCATTCTGAATATATCCTGTTTCGACAGCTGCAACTGCTCCACCCATATCATCGATCTTAGTGATATATTTCCAAGCCTCAGCTTCTATTTCATCTGTAAGGGATTCTAGAAAATAAGATCCGGCCAATGGATCAACCGTATCGGCAACGCCGGTTTCGAAAGCTAAAATCTGTTGGGTGCGTAAAGCCAATTTTGCGGCATGTTCTGTAGGCAGGGAAAAAGCTTCATCAAAACCATTAGTGTGTAATGACTGGGTTCCGCCAAGCACGGCAGCCAATGCTTGGGTTGTTACCCGCACAACATTATTTAATGGTTGCTGCGATGTTAAAGTCGATCCGCCAGTTTGGGTATGAAAACGCAGCATCTGAGCCTGAACATCTGAAATGCCAAGTTCTGCCGTTAATTTAGCCCACATTCTACGAGCCGCCCGAAACTTCGCGATCTCTTCAAAGAAATTATTATGGCAATTAAAGAAGAATGATAATCGCTTTGCGATAAGATTTCCATCCAGTCCTTTATCCATTGCCGCCTTCAAATATGCTTTTCCATTTGCCAGGGTGAAAGCCAATTCCTGCACGGCCGTTGATCCGGCTTCACGAATGTGGTAGCCTGAAATGGAAATGGTATTCCATTTTGGTAATCTGGTACTGCAATACTCGAAAACATCCGTTATTAAACGCATGGATGGTTTTGGAGGATAAATATAAGTTCCGCGGGCTGCGTATTCTTTTAAAATATCGTTTTGGATGGTTCCGGAAATTTTATTGAGATCTGCCCCTTGCTTTTTAGCTAGCGCGATATACATAGCCAGCAATATTGCAGCAGTAGCATTGATCGTCATCGAAGTGGTGATCTTACTAAGATCAATGCCGTCAAATAATATCTCAATATCTTTCAGCGAATCAATTGCAACTCCAACTTTTCCAACTTCCCCTTCTGCTAAAGCATGATCTGAATCATACCCAATTTGAGTTGGTAGATCAAAAGCTACAGACAAGCCCGTTGTACCCTGTGATAGTAAATAGTGATACCGTTTATTGGATTCTTCGGCGGTAGAAAACCCTGCGTATTGACGCATCGTCCATGGCTTACCACGGTACATATCTTTACGGATACCACGTGTAAAGGGGAATTCACCGGGTCGCTCAGCACCTTCTTTGGGTTCAGTATAAACTTCCTTTATTTCGATGCCTGAGGTGGTTTTGTATTTCATATATCAAGTTAAAGGAATCTACGATTTAATTCATGAAGCTGGAATGCCTAAAAGAACTGCTCCATATCATGCCTGATTAACATCAGCCCTGCATGGTAAGGGTTATCTTCCAAGCTGCCTATATGCATAAGTATTACTTTGCTTAATTCCAGGGAAGAAGCATCAGCGGGCAAACCTCTCGCAGCATTGTTAACCATATTGATCGAATCATTTTTAATCCGGCTAATCACGTTCCAGGCTTGTGCGCTTACGTAGAGTTGTTGCGTAATGTTATGCTGATATTCGGTCCGGATTTCCTCAACCAAAAATTGCTGAAGCTCACGAACTGTTGTACCCGAAACATGCACACGAACCAGCATATTTTCAGGGTTGATGCGTTCAATAAATAGCGCTAATCGTTCGTATGCTTGTAAGCGTAAGGGCAGCGTGGTAGCCAAACTGGTCTTTTTAAGATCAAGGATTTTAGATTTTGTTAATTGCAGAAGTTCTGGTTTTAACACCTGCCAGACTATAAAAAATATGATCAAACCGCTGAGCACAATCTTTACAAGATCGACGAAAAAAAAGGTTATAGAGTCCATTAGGAGTTTGTTAGCTTAGAGTCAATATCTATTCGACTTCAGCAAAAATGTACATTTTCACTTATATTTGCATATTAAATAAAAAGAAATGAACATGGAAACAACTCTTTCGGTTATACCGGTTTCTTTTACAGAAGGTGCTAAAAAAGAACTTCGTAAATTGAAAACTCAACAGGAACTTAGTGAAGATTTTGGAGTACGTGTTGGTGTTGAAGGCGGCGGCTGTTCAGGAATGAATTATGTTTTAGGTTTCGATCAGAAAAAAGATGGCGACCAGGAATTTGAAGTTGAAGGAATTAGAGTTTTCATGCACAAAGCTCACGGTTTATATTTAGCAGGTATGGAAATTGAATTCCAGGATGGCCTGAATGCAAGAGGCTTTACATTTAATAATCCGAATGCCAAGAGCACTTGTGGTTGCGGTACTTCTTTCGCGGTATAATTAAGACTTATAATAATATCGAAACCTGCTGTGGAAACGGCAGGTTTTTTTTTATAATATGTACATCATCTGCTTCGACTCCGCTGACTACACTACCTATGACAATTTATTTTTTATGCGAGATCCCGAAACAAGTTCGGGAAGACTGGCGCTTTATTTATACACCATGTCCTGCTGAACTCGTTTCAGCATCTCCACATTATATAATGTCATTATCTCTTTCAATGTTTGCAAGAAATTAACCTCGCTCAGCATGACAAGCCCCTTAAATCATTTCGTTTTGTAACTGATAATCCGTTAAAAGCTTAACCACATAGGGCATTGAAAGCGACTTGAGCAGCATTTCCGCGTGCTTCACTTTGTGCATATCACTTCCGATAAAATCCACTAGGTAATGATCAACCATTTGCTCCGCGGCGGTTTGAGTGGGCTTGCCATAATGCCCGGTTAACGACAATGTATTCAGTTGTAAATAACACCCTGAATCTTTCAAACGCTCATAATTTTCGATTGAGGCGGTCATATAGGGATAACGTTCCGGATGTGCAAGCAAAGGAGTGTAGCCTTTTTGAAGGATTCTGTCTATCACTTCAAATAAATTTTGAGGATAATTAATGAATGACAATTCAAACAGCACATACTTTTTGCCAAGCGTTAAAATGTCGTTTTTCTTTAGCTTATTCTCGAAAGTTTCGTCAAGATAATATTCAGCGGCGGCATCAATTTCGATCTTGATATTTCTTTTCACCAATTCTTCCCGTAGTCCATCAAGCCCCTGTAAAATAGACTCTGATGTATTGCGGTAATAATCAGCCATAATGTGCGGCGTGGTAACCAGCTTTTTGAAACCCATCGACATCAATCGTTGAATTAAAAGAATTGATTCTTCCATGTTTTGGGCACCATCGTCAATGCCCGGAATCAGATGAGAGTGCAGATCTGTTTTAATTCCCGAAAAATTAATCTCCGGAACCTGCTCTTTCTTCTTTTTTAGGAAGTCAAACAACATTAGCGATTATCGTATAAATTTTCGTAGTAAGCCTGATACTGACCCGAGGTTACATTGTTGAGCCATTCTTCATTGTTAAGATACCAATCTACCGTTTTTTCTAAACCTTCTTCAAACTGTAAACTTGGTGTCCAATCAAGCTCTTTTTGCAGTTTGCTTGAATCGATAGCGTAGCGTAAATCATGACCGGCCCGGTCTGTTACAAAAGTGATAAGCTTTTCCGATTCACCTTCATCCCGACCTAACTTCTTATCCATTATTTTACACAAGGTACGAATCAGATCAATGTTTTTCCATTCGTTATGCCCGCCAACATTATAGGTTTTT
>JANMZB010000717.1:0-1038 GCA_031382725.1 Sphingobacteriaceae bacterium
CAAAGTTCGTGCTGGACAAAAGCATCCGTCTGGTAAGAGGCATACAACTGTTGTCTGATAAGCCCAACCAATTGTACTATCGGGGCAGCCAGCGCATCGAGATCAGCGGAGACGAACTGTTTCCAGAAGACTATGAAAGCAAACTGCTGATGTCAGGCATCAGCGTTGCCCCAGATCAGCGATGGGTAGACCTTGGTAATGGCGTGGTCGCAGGCAATGGAGAAGTGAAACTCTTGTACAAAGACAGCGAAAACCCCAATGCTTCCTTTAGTGCCTATAAAGTCACCATAGTCCTTAAATGTGAACTCAAATGACCACGCTAAAAATCAAAAGGAAGGTACTGATTTACCAGATGGAAATCGGAACGCTCGAACGACACAAGACCTTTGAGATAAGGCTTCCCACAGGGGTAAAGAAAGTAACAGGAATACTGGTTACCGCATCACTTAAACAATTAGACGGATAACAATATGGCTCACCTTGGAATAATCAGTTTTCAAAGTTTTGATGAAAGGGACGTGTTCCTGAAAGCGGATGTGCAGATGGAAGACACCGTGCAGACCGATGAGGGGTTGTGGAACATAGAGGAAGCAGGCTTTGATACGACCAAACCCTGGGTGAGCGGAAAAGGAGCAAAACCAATGACGGTAGAAGTAGATGGAGATAGCGGAATAATAGCAGGCTGGTTTCGGGGAACGATGTTCCCCGGCCTTTTCCTTCTCAAAGTCTACGTGGAATACGAGGAAGTAGAAGAAATAACAGAAACCACCACAACACCAAACCTATGACAGAAACCCTGATTGCTTCTATCCTTCCTGAAAAAATACGCCAATTGGGTTATGAGAAATTTCATACCCTTTACAGGGACATGACCCTAAGTGGCAACAGTACCCAGCGCATAGCAGCATACAACGATCTCTATTTTATAGTAGACAGTCCACAGGGGATTATCATAGAAAGTGATTATGGGATTTACGATAGCACAGGCAACTTTCTTTCTGACCATGCCCATATTCACAAAGGAGAAATCCTCCTTAC
>JANMZB010000738.1:0-1771 GCA_031382725.1 Sphingobacteriaceae bacterium
CTACCCAAATTCGATCATATATGCATACTGTATGCCTTAATCCAAAACAATTAACAAATGGAAAAAGTTTACATGGTATTTATTCAGAAAATGATGATCTTGAATTACACTATCGCATGCATGGATGTATCTCATATTTACCAATTCGCACTCCTACACCTGATGAAATGGAAAATTGCCGTCATATTATTTTGACAGCGGAAGAAGAATGGAATCCGTATTCAGATAATTTTGATCGTGCAGAACAAGCAATTTTGAATCAACAATCCCATTCTTCACATAAGATTGCAGCAACATCCAGCAAAGATCATAAATCTTCAGTACCACCTGATATTTTGGCAAAACGTTGGGGAACAAGTTTGAATATTGCCAAAAAGACTTTACAAGTCACAACTCAACGTGGAATCCGACAACTAACTTCACCTTTAACTCGACGTTTTCGTACCCGACAAACGCAACTTCGATATTGACATCTTCGTACAGATGTTTACTCTGACACTTTATTTTCTGACACCAAGTCAGTTCGAGGATATGAATGTGCGCAGCTGTTTGTAACGGATCTTGATTTTGCGGAGGTTTACCCAATGAAATTGAAAAGTGATGCCCCTTATAAGTTAGATTCATTTTGTAAAACTTACGGTCTTCCACGCACATTAATAACAGACAATGCCCCGGAAGGGTGAATGGAATAAAGTAGTCAAGCAATATCTTTTAGAACAACATACGGTAGAACCACATTCTGGATGGCAGAATCGTGCAGAAATTGAAATCAGAGAATTGAAAAAGCATTTTCGTCGTATCATGCACCGCAATCGATGTCCTGAAATATTTTGGTGTTATGGAATGGAATATACAAAGGAGATTCGTAAATTGATGGCCCGGCCAACCTTGGATTGGCGTTCATCCATTGAAGTATTAACAGGAGAAACTCCCGATAGTTCAGAATTTCTTGACTTTGATTTTTATGGTTGGGTTAAATATAAAGATGTGAAAACAACTTTAACTGATGATGTATCATTAGGAAGATGGTTAGGTGTTGCTAGTACAGTTGGACAAGCGATGACTTATTGGATATTAAAAGATAATGGATATGTGATTGCAAGGTCCACTGTTCGTCCCTTAACTGATGAAGAAACAAGATCAGAAGAAGAAAAGACAGCAAAAGAAAACTACATGAAACAACTAAAGGAACATGTGGGTGATTTTGATTCTGATTTGATTAATATAGACTCAGAAGGATTAAATGATGTTTTATCAGAACCTATATTTCTAAATGATGATTTAGAAATTTTGAATCAAGAGCCAAGTGAAACAACTTCAGGTCCAGATTCCTTACTGAATGCAGAAGTATACTTACCACATGGAGATCGCCAAGAGATTGCAAAAGTTATTGGAAGAAAACGTAACGCAGATGGTAACTTTATTGGACGAAAACATCAAAACCCTATTTTGGATTCTCGTATTTTTGTTGTTGAATTTCCAGATGGTGAACAGAAGGATATAACTTACAATGTTTTAGCAGAATATCTTTATTCACAGGTTGACAGTGAAGGTAATCAGTATCGATTGTTTAAAGAGATAATTAATCATCGAAAAACAAAGGCAGCCATTGATAAGGCAGATCAGTGGCGAAATATTCCCAAAACAGGAAAACGTGAAAAGAAACGCACAACAACTGGATGGGATTTGGAGGTTGAATGGAAAGATGGCACTACAAGTTGGATCAAGCTCAAGGAGTTGAAAGAAACAAATCCCGTGGAAGTTGCTACTT
>JANMZB010000781.1:0-1398 GCA_031382725.1 Sphingobacteriaceae bacterium
ATCCGACAATTATCCCGGTAAACCGAAGCCCACCATAAACCCCGGATTAATCCCTTCCCAATACAATCGTACCCAGGCAAACGTTGCCGCCGTTATACCACCGGCGGACATAGCTGAACCATCCAACGCCCTCACTGCCACCGTCGACATACCACCTCCCGATACTGACCCAGCCACGGCATTCATACACGCTGTACAGAGTTCATACCCCGAGCACCAATGGTCTGATACCCTCCGACAAGCATACAACACCATGATCGAACTTCAGTTATCGGATGAAGACTCTGATTCCCTAACCTACGCACACCATGCTTCATCCATTACTACCAACGTCCATTGCCAATCTCGTGTCTTTGCCGGCCACGTCGCTGTACAGCTCCGTCCCGGCTGGCATTTTAGCACTACCGACGGGGGTGCCGATACCATGATTCTCGGAACCGGCTGGACTTTCCTGGAATACTACCCTGATCGGACCATCAACATTATCGGCTTTAATGAAAAACATGCTCGGAAAACAGGCTGTCGGGTCGGCACCGCGTGCGCCGTCGTTTGCGACTCCCATGGTACTGAATACCTCGCCATCGCCTACCAAGCGGTCGAAAATAAAGGGTCCCGTACGTCCCTCCTCTCGGAGAGCCAGATGCGCACAAATGGTCTCATTGTCGACTCTACTTCACGCCACCACCTAGGCGCCAACCTCTTACCCGGTACCCAGTCCATCACGTGCACCGATCCTAATGTCGTCATTCCACTACACCGACAGGCGGCCTTGATGATCTGCTTACACCGCACCGCTTCCCCATCCGAGATTGACACCCTACCACGTCTCCACCTCACGTCCGGAGAACGTTGGAACCCCCATGAACACTATGATGACGAGGACGTCATTTATCCTCTCAATTCCGCGACCCTCCAAGCTTTTATCGGCACCACATCGTTCATGCACCGCTTTTCCCGCATCCGAGGAGTTACCATATTGTTCATCCTCTCTTGGGTTCATCGATACCATACTCTGCTTACCCGGCTCCTTAGCCAGTTACGCACCGTCTCTCACGCCATGGCGAAACCCCTGTTTAAACCCCACACACAACCGTACCCAGCGCATGACTCCCTCCTTTGGGGACGCGCCGCATTCGCCGCTGAATTATACCGTACTGAAGGCTCACTGAAGTCGTGCCCCACCGAACTATTACACCTTCTCGTACAGCCAGATGATGGACTCGCGTTCCTCCAAGTCCTAACATCCCTCGAATTACCACGGCCACCTATTGTCCTTACTGAAGCCAAAGCTGCCCTCATCCGTTCCAACCCCAGGCAGGGCTCGTTGCTACGCACACGCATATCCGTACCCGATGCCGCACGCCTGCAGCCTTACCTCGGCTACAGACCCCTGGACGT
>JANMZB010000784.1:0-10368 GCA_031382725.1 Sphingobacteriaceae bacterium
ATTGTTATTTGTGAGATTACCCCTAACAGCAGGAATCATTCCGGCATTAGCGCGGCTAACATTTCTTTCGGCTATCTCTACGCCATTTCTCGAAATTTGAATATCATAATTATTCTTCAGCGTGATTTCTATTGCTTCCTGAAGCGTAAGCACATCCTGCGCAAAGCAAACCGGCGCTAGCGATAAGAACAAAAACAATAAATTACTTCTCAAATATTTCATACACTAATGAGCGCCCACAGGTTCTTCTTCAAACTCTTTAATTCTATCAAACTCCGGATGATGTTTCCGCTCTTTAGACCATAGCGAGTAAACTGCAGGAATCACAAATAAGGTAAGCACTAAGGAAAAAATGGTTCCGCCAACAATTACTACACCCATTCCCATCCGGCTTTGAGACGCTGCGCCTAACGCCATAGCAATAGGTAATGCGCCAAGTGCAATGGCAAGGCTGGTCATTAATATTGGTCGTAACCGTGCTTCCGCCGCTTCAAGAATTGCTTCAGATTTCGGTTTGCCTTGTTCTCGCAACTGATTGGCAAATTCAACAATCAAAATTCCGTTTTTCGTGACCAGCCCTATTAGCATGATGGTTCCGATCTGGCTAAATATATTCCAGGTTTGGCCAAAAAGCCATAAAGAAAACATGGCTCCGGCTACAGCCATGGGTACTGTGAGTATAATTATAAACGGATCCACAAAGCTTTCAAATTGGGCGGCAAGAATCAAATAGATTAGTATAAGTGCCAGTCCAAATGCAAAAGTAGTATTCGAGTTGCTCTCAACAAAATCCCTGGATTCACCGGCTAAATCCGTAGAAAAAGAATCATCCAACACCTTCTCACTTATTTTATCCATCGCCTCAATTCCATCGCTAATGCTTCGGCCTGGAGCCAGACCTGCAGAAATAGTAGCCGATAAATACCTATTATTATGATAAATCTGTGGCGGACTGCTGCGTTCCTCCATCGTAACAAGATTATCAAGCTGAATTAACTGTCCGGTTTTACTTCGCACAAATAAAGATGTTAAGTCAAGCGGGTCGTCGCGATCTGCTTTTTCAAACTGACCAATAACCTGATACTGTCTCCCATTCATCATAAAATACCCAAAGCGCTGACCGCTTAAAGAGAGTTGAAGCGTTTGCGCGACATCAATTACAGAAATGCCTAAACTTTGCGCCTTTTCACGATTGATCGTAATGTTAATTTCCGGCTTATTGAATTTCAAATTAGCATCAACCATAGAAAAGGTTGGATCCTGACTTGCGGCCTCCAAAAACACTGGAATTTTCTCGCGCAATTTTTCAAAGTTCGGAGCTTGAATAATATATTGAATCGGCTGTCCGCCACGCCTGTTCACCGATATGGTAGGCTGCTGGATAACCTGAATACGTGCTTCAGAATATTTTTTGGTGATCTTAGTGAGATTCTCAGCGATTTCTTTTTGAGAGCGCTCCCTGTCCTCGGGTTGTTTTAAGCCCAGGCGAACCATACCGCTGTTAACCGCCCCCGAACCTGTAAAACCCGGCGATGTAATAACAAGGGCAACTTGTTTTTCGGGTACCGAATCGTTTAATACCTTAGTCAAATCGGCCATAAAACGATTGGTATAATCATACGAAGCACCTTCTTGCGCGGATATTGATAAACGAAGCATACTTCGATCATCGAGGGGAGCAGTTTCTTTAGTTAGAAGTTTGTAAAACAGCACTGTTAGGCCAAGGCAAGCTAAAATGATCGGAAAACTTATCCAACGCCTTTTCATAAACCCGGCTAAAGCATCGGCATAACCCGAATTCATTTTCTGGAAGTAAGGCTCTGTAATCGTATAAAATCTGGACTTTTCCTGCTTTCCACCTTTCATCAGGTAAGCGTTGAGCATGGGGGTTAGCGTTAATGATACGAAGGCCGAAATCAAAACCGCCGCCCCGATGACGACACCAAACTCTCTGAACAGACGGCCTACAAATCCCTCCAGAAATATAACTGGTAAGAACACTGCCGCTAGTGTAATAGAGATGGAGATTACTGCTAAAAAAATTTCATTCGAGCCTTTGATTGCGGCTTCAATCGGCGACATGCCTTCTTCTACTTTTTTATAAATGTTTTCTGTTACCACGATACCATCATCCACTACTAAACCTGTTGCCAGCACAATAGCCAATAGCGTAAGCACATTGACAGAAAAACCAGCCAGATACATGATAAAAAACGTGGCTATCAGGGAAACCGGAATATCAATTAACGGCCTGAATGCAATTCCCCAGTCCCTGAAAAACAAATAGATAATGAGGATAACCAGTATAAGCGCGATTAAGATTGTTTCGGCGACTTCGGTTACAGATTTTTTGATGAACAAGGTATTATCCATCGCAATATCCAGTTGCAGATCTTTCGGTGCTTCCTTTTTTAGTTTTTCGTATTCATCGTAAAACTTTCCGGAGATCTCCAGATAATTCGTTCCTGGCTGAGGAATTATAGCCATACCAATCATTGGTTGTCCCGATTCCGTCATTTGGGTTTCTAAGTTCTCGGGGCCAAGCTCTGCCGTGCCTATATCGCTAAAGCGGATAATTTTATCTCCATCAGATTTTACGATGAGGTTATTGAACTCTTCCTGGTTCGAAAGATTCCCTAAAGTTTTTACGACTAGTTCCGTATTTGCGCCTGTTACTTTCCCGGAAGGCAATTCAATATTTTGACGATTAAGCGCGTCACGAACATCGGCAACTGTAAGTCCATATGAAGCTAACTTATCCGGACTTAACCATAACCGCATCGAATAGCGCTTTTGACCCCAAATTTGAACACTACTTACACCTGGAATAGTTTGAAATCGCTGAGATAATACATTCTCGGCATAATCACTTAACTGTAGCTGATCACGTGTGCTGCTTCTTACCGTCATGCTGATGATCGGGTCAGAATCTGCATCGGCTTTAGACACTACCGGCGGGGAATCGATATCACCGGGCAAATTCCGGATGGCTTGAGAAACCTTATCCCGCACATCATTTGCGGCTTCCTCTAAATTTTTATCCAGGTTAAATTCAATATTAATATTGCTGGTTCCCTGGTTGCTGGATGAGGTAATGTTTCGAATTCCATCAATAGAATTGATGGCTTTTTCTAAAGGCTCGGTGATTTGAGATTCTATTATATCAGCGTTAGCCCCGGAATAACTGGTTCTTACAGATACAATAGCCGGATCTATTGAGGGAAATTCTCTGACACCCAAAAAAGTATAACCAATTACACCAAAGAGAATCAACATTAAGTTGACTACAATGGTAAAAACCGGCCGCTTTATACTTGTGGTTGATAAAATCATAAAACTTCCTTCCTGTCCTGAATTTTTACTTTCACTTTACCACCTTCTTTCAAACTCATAATCCCGGTAGTTAAAACCGTGTCGCCAGGCTTTAGGCCAGAGGTTATTAAGATTGACTCCTTGGTACGAGTGGATGTTTCCACCATTACTTCCTTAACTTTTCCGCTATCGGTTACAAAAACTTTCTTCCCATCTTGCACCGGAACTATTGCTTGGGTAGGAACTAAAAGTGCATCTTCAATGGTTGACAATGGCAGCGAAATACTCGCGAATGAGCCAGGAATTAATAAGCCCGAAGGATTGTCTGCCCTTGCTCTAAGCTGTAAGGTGCGGGTTGCCGATTCTATACGTGGCTCAATTGCGTACACTTTAGCGTTGTAAACCTGAGTTGAACCTGCAACAGTAAAATTTATAATTGTTCCGACTTGCACCTGCCGTGAATATTTTTCGGGTACAGAAAAAGAAATCTTTACAGGATTGATGCTTACTAAATTGCTGATCGGCATTGTTGGAGTAACATATTCGCCTTTGGATACAACCCTAAGACCTATTCTTCCGGAGAAAGGCGCGTTAATCACCGTCTTAGCGATTTGAGCCCTTATTAATTGAGTTTGAGATTTTGCTGTACGAAATTCTGCCGATGCAATATCATATTCTTCGCGGCTTATTGCTTCTTTTTGCAAAAGCAATTTAGCTCGCCTTTCATTTTCTGAAGCAAGATTCTGTTTAGTAATTGTTTGAGCTAACTGAGCTCTAAGTTCCGAATCATCAATTTTTACCAGCGCTTGTCCGCGCCTTACATTTGTTCCTTCATTAAAATAAATGCCCTTGATTATTCCCGAAACTTCACTAATAATACGAACCTCTTCATTTGCATCAATCGATCCGGTAACAGTTAAAGAATTATCGAAACTGGTGGCTGCAACAATTACTCCGCTAACGTTCATAGGCCGTTCCCCTCCTCCGGGACCTCCCTTTGCGCCGCCCTTAAACCCTGCCGCAGATGCCTCCTTTTTATTCTTTACAACTCTATAAACTATCAGAGATCCAAAACCAACAATCAGCACAGCATAAATGATGTATTTTAGTTTCATTCTATTGAGTTCGGAGTTTAAACATGCAAATTACACCTTATTTATATCAAGAGGCAAAAAATTAAGTCAAGCTATTGTTAAGTAATTTCGGTGGAATTAATAGGTTGTCATTGAACAAAATTAACCCCACGAGCTAAGGATAGGTTATTGACAGTAAGAATTTTACATTATTAAGTGGCTTTTAGATTGGCTGTCCCACTATTTTTAGGTAAAATTGAATTAAAAGAAATGATATTATCCCTCTGTACTCGGGATTAATCATGCACGCTTAGATTTACAAATACCATTACAATGAAAAAAATCCTACTTTATTTTTTTTCTTACCTCCTCTTTATGGCATCAACGACACAGGAAACTCTTGCTCAAACTGATATTTCTTATACCGTATCCTTTCCGGAAGCTTTGGCGCATTATGCCGAAGTAGAGATGACGGTAAAAAATGTCAAAGACAATACAGTTGATTTACGCATGCCGGTATGGGCACCCGGATCTTATTTAGTAAGGGAGTTTGCAAAAAACGTGGAGGGATTTTCTATAAAAAACAATTCAAAACTCCAATCCTCAAAAGTCAACAAAAACACCTGGCGCATTACAGGCACAAAAAACCAAACGGTTACCGTAAGCTATCGGGTTTATGCGTTTGAATTGTCCGTCCGCACCAGTTTCATTGATGCCTCTCATGCCTTTTTATCGCCAAGCGGATTGTTTATGTATCCCGAAGGGATGATCAAATCACCTTCAACCGTAACAATAAAACCTTTTAAAACCTGGACGAAGATTTCAACTGGTTTAGAACCTGTTAAAGGGCAAAGCAACGCTTTCTACGCCCCGGACTTTGATATCTTATATGATTCTCCGTTTGAAGTAGGAAACCAGGACGTTTTTGAATTCGAAGCATCGGGCGTGAAACACGAAGTGGCAATGTACGGCGGTGGCAATTATAATAAGGCTAAGCTTACGGAAGATATGACTAAAATCATCGCCGCCGAAACTGCTATTTTTAATGAAAACCCAAATAAGCGATACGTTTTTATTGTGCATAATACCCTTGCCGGAGGCGGTGGTTTAGAGCACCTAAATTCTACGGTGCTAGGCGCAATTCGTCAGGGTTATTCTGTAGAAGACAGTTATAAAAGCTTTTTAGGATTAGTGGCGCACGAATACTTTCACCTTTGGAACGTAAAACGACTTCGCCCTGAAGCCTTAGGTCCCTTTGATTACAGCAATGAAAATTACACTACTAACTTGTGGATTGCTGAAGGATTTACGGCTTATTACGACAATTTAATGCTTCGCCGTACAGGCCTTTACTCGCCCGAAAGATATTTAGATTTACTTATTTCGGATATCAATACAGTTGAAAATCAACCCGGAAACCGGGTTCAACCTGTAAGTGAAGCCAGTCTGGATGCATGGATTAAGTATTATCGACCAAACGAAAATTCAAGAAACAGCAATATATCTTATTACGATAAAGGTTCTATGATCGCTTTGATTTTGGATCTTGAAATACTCGGTGCAACCAAAGGTGATAAAAGATTAGACGACGTGATGAAAGCCATGTACGAGGAGTATTACAAAAAGCAAAAGCGAGGTTTTACCGATGCTGAATTTAGAACTATGGCCGAAAAAATAGCAGGGAAATCATTAGAGGAAATCTATACCAAATACATTAATGGTACAGAACCAATAGCCTTTAACAATTATTTAGGATATGCCGGATTATACCTGATCAACGACAATGCTGGAAAATCAATCCCAACACTTGGTACCGCTACCGCTGTGCGAGATGGTAAAGTCATCGTTACTTCCGTAGTTCGTGGAAGTGCTGCATGGAATAATGGCATCAGTGTAAACGATGAAATTATTGGAATTGATAATATCAGAATAACTGGTGCTACAGATGCCGGTGGATCTGATTTAGCAAAAGCTATCTCATCTAAAAAGGTAGGTGAAAAGATAAAAGTTACGATATCCAGAGATGGATTAATTCAGGATTTATCGGTAACAATTATGGCAAACACCTCAGCGAGATATCGTATTGATGTAGACAAAAACGCAACGGCTGAGCAAATGGCTATCAGAGAAAAGTGGTTGAGTTTATAAGGGTTTCGTTAAACATATCCTATATTCGTTCATCGAATTAAAGAATACCTCAGCCGTTTAGCCTATGATACGCTGCCTTGTAGTGGATGATGAACCGCTGGCCCTGGATATCCTTACAGATTACATTGAAAAAGTTCCTTTTTTGAATCTGGTTGCCGCAACTACCAGCGCATTTGATGCTTTGTCGATTGTCCAGAAAGGTGAAGCAGACCTGGTTTTTCTTGACGTTCAAATGCCTGAACTAACCGGTATCCAATTTCTTAAAATCATTGAAGGGAAATGTAAGGTAATTTTAACCACCGCCTATTCTCAATACGCACTTGATGGTTATGATCTCGACGTTGCAGATTATTTGCTCAAACCTATCGCGTTCGATAGATTCTATAAATCGGTTACAAAAGTTCAGAACGTAATTCAGCAGTCGGCCGCGCAAACTCCGGCGGTTAAGGTTGTAGACAATACAATCAATTCCTTCATTTTTGTAAAAACCGAACATCGAATCCAAAAAATTTATCTTGACGATATCTTATACATTGAAGGTTTGAAAGACTACATCTCGATCTTCACAAAAGCCGAGCGAATCCTAACGCTTCAGCCCATGAAAAAGATGGAGGATAGTTTACCTTCCGGAAGATTTGCGAGAGTGCATAAATCCTATATTGTATCGGTTGATAAAATCGAAAGCATTGAACGCAGCAGGATTTCTATTTGCGATAAAATCATCCCGATAGGCGATACTTACCGTGATAATTTTTTTAAGTTGATTGAGGATAAAAATATTTGATAGAAAATTTGTCTGACTTTAGGCTTTTGTCTTCCCGAACTTGTTTCGGGATCTTAATAAAAACACCCGCTTTAAGATGCTGAAACAAGTTCAGCATGGCATTACTCTCTAAAGCGTTTGTCTTCCCGAACTTGTTTCGGGATCTCCAACATGAACATCCGCTTTATGATGCTGAAACAAGTTCAGCATGGCATTACTCTCTAAAGCGTTTGTCTTCCCGAACTTTTTTCGGGATCTTAACAAAAACATCCGCTTTAAGATGCTGAAACAAGTTCAGCATGACATTACTCTCTAAAGCGTTTTGTCTTCCCGAACTTTTTTCGGGATCTCGAAACTATATTCGCTTTGCCGCAAAGATGCTGAAACAAGTTCAGCATGACGGTCAAAGGTTCGACACAACGAACTATAAACCCTCCACTTCTTTTCGAATCATTAACTCTGCTTCTTCCACAATCTGTTCGTGCGTTTTATCAGCTTGCTCAATCATACCCAAAACCGTAAAACTCATACCCTGACCAAATTTCAAAGGATAGGTTCCATATTGTGTTAATTCCCAGGAACCCTTAATCGCGATTGGTACCACCAAAGCATTCGGTACCTTTTTCAATAAAGTAGCTACACCGCCAACGGCAAAAGGCTTCATTCTACCATCTCTGGTGCGGGTTCCTTCCGGGAAGATAACGGCCGACCAATTATTCTCTCTCATTCTAGCGGCTAACTTTAAAATTTCAGAGATAGATTGTTTTGGATCTTTACGATCAATATTGGCCCCGCCGCCATGAATCAAATTAAACGGGATACTTGGAACAGGTTGCCTGGTTAACTCGATTTTAGAAATAAACTTCGCGTGATATTTCCGAAGGTGCCAAATCAACGGCGATATATCATACATACTTTGGTGATTGGCTACAAAAATAATAGAACGGTTTTGCGGAAGATTGTATTGATTAATAAACCTAACATTACATCCAACCGTGTAATAGGTACTTACCAAGAAAAAGTTCAGAATATCCACAGTACGTTTATGCGCTGCATAGCCCCCAAGTTTCAAACTTATCCATTGAATGGGATGAAAAACCAGTAGAAAAAAAAGAAAGGTAAGGTACTGAATCGGCGAAAATATATATCCTAAAAGTTTGCCCATGCAATTGGTTTGGTGTGCAAATCTAACAGCTTAAAGCTTATTTTCCATAATCAAAAGCTTCACTCTTAAAATCGCTGCCACGCTCAATGAGTCAGTAATCTGACCTGACACCACCATTTGATAAGCTTCTTCAAATGGCATTTTTTTCACCTGTAACTGTTCAGTTTCTTCCGGCTCAGATTCGCCTTGACTAAGACCCCGAGCCAGGAAAACATACCCAAATTCATCACATACAGAGTTTGATAAATGGAAAGGCATAAGTTCGGTCCACTCGTTTGCAATTAACCCCGTTTCTTCTGCAAGTTCTCTTTTAGCCGTATCCAAAGGATCGGTTCCAACAGGGCACCCGCCTTCGGGAATTTCCCAACTGTATTTATTTAAGGTGTAGCGATATTGGCCGACAAGCCAGGTATTCATGTTATCATCGAGAGGCAAAATTCCTATGCCAAGATTTTTGAAATGCACCTTTCCATAGATACCAGCACCGCCTGAAGGGTTTATGACCTGATACTCTGTTACATTTATCCATGGATTATCATAGATCTCTCTAGCTGATAATGTTTTCCAGGGGTTGATATTTTCGTCAAGCATACTCATTTTTATTTAGTCATCGGATGACTATTGGAAAATTAAATATAGTCATCCGATGACTATACGCCAAAAAGTTCATCAATCGCTTGCGCCTTGAAGATGCAATGATCAATGAACTCTTATGATGATGAACTAATTCTAATTGGCTATAACCAATGACTAATTCCCAATGAACTAATTAACTAAATTCCGAATGCAGCTTTGACTTTATCTGCATAATCCAGCTTCTCCCAGGTGAATAGTTCAACTTCGATGTTTTTTGTTTCGCCGTTGGCTCCTACAAATTGCTTTTGAACAGTTTCTGAAGTTCTCCCCATGTGGCCATAAGCTGCAGTTTCTGCATACATTGGGTTACGAAGTTTCAATCTGGTTTCTATCCCGTAGGGAGTCATATCAAATATTTCTCCAACTTTAATAGCTATTTCACCATCATTAAGTCCAACTTTAGCTGTACCATAAGTATTCACATAAATACCCATTGGATCTTTAACGCCAATAGCGTAAGAAACCTGAACCAAGATTTCTTCGCAAACGCCAGCAGCAACCAGGTTTTTAGCGATATGACGAGTCGCGTAAGCCGCCGAACGATCTACTTTTGATGGATCTTTACCGGAGAAAGCACCACCGCCATGACCGCCTTTACCGCCATAAGTATCAACAATTATTTTACGTCCGGTTAAGCCGGTATCACCATGCGGGCCGCCAATTACAAACTTCCCGGTAGGATTGATATGATACTTAATATCGTTGTTAAATAACGTTTGCAATTCAGGTTTCAATTGAGCTTTAACACGTGGTATCAAAATATTTATAATGTCAGCGCTAATTTTTTCCTGCATTGCTTTTTCTTCAGCAAAATCGTCGTGCTGAGTCGAAACCACTATCGCGTCAATACGAACCGGTTTGTGATCATCACTATATTCAATGGTAACCTGCGATTTCGCATCTGGCCGCAAATAAGAAATTTCAGAATTTTCTCTGCGCAATGCAGCAAGTTCAATCAGAATTTTGTGTGCCAGGTCTAAAGCCAAAGGCATATAGTTAGATGTTTCGCTGGTAGCATATCCAAACATCATTCCTTGATCTCCTGCACCTTGTTCCTGTCTTTCTAACCTGTCTACCCCTTGATTAATATCAGCCGATTGTTCATGAATAGCAGATATAATTCCGCAAGAACTTGCCTCGAACATGTATTCAGCCTTAGTATATCCTATCTTAGAAATTACATCTCTTGCAATTTTTTGTACATCTAAATAGGTGTTTGATTTAACCTCACCAGCTAAAACAACTAAGCCGGTGGTAACCAGCGTTTCGCA
>JANMZB010000791.1:0-3702 GCA_031382725.1 Sphingobacteriaceae bacterium
CACCGTACATTAATTCGCTTTTTTTATGATGTTCTTTACCGTGTGGTAGATATTCGAATGAAAAAGCGAAATCCCGATTTAATCGGATATCTTCTTTGCTAACATCTATTTCAAGCCAGCCTTTTCTCAAATCTAAAGACCTTATAATTGATTTATTTACTGCTAATAAATCTGGTTTGCCATCTTTTAAATAATAGAAATTTAGTCTAAAGGTTCCGCTATCTGTCAGTCCGGCATTCAAATAAATATGAGCAGAGAGAATTTTAGTCATTTTATTTTTAATCCTAATGATTCTTGCAACTTCAATAATATCACCTGTGTTTTTACTTACCACCGAACCCCATAGAAAAGGATTATGCGCAGTTATACCTAATTTCTTATCTCTTAGCAGAGGTGCTTTTATCTGTACTTCACCCAATTCCAGCACATCGGGGTTCATCACAATACGAACGTTTTTAAAAACGGATTTAAGACTTTCTATTGGAATGCTCAGCGTTTTAAAACCGATACAAGAAATAGTAAGTGATTCTTTGATTAATGAATCTGGCATATTTAGTATAAACTCACCACGTTCGTTGGAGATGACACCAATAGTTTTCTTTTGAATGCCAATATTTACGTAGGGAATCGGAGCATCATTGCTGGCATTAATTACCGTGCCGGTTAGTTTTATTGCCTGGCAGTTTAAAGAGATTAAAAATAGCGTAATAGTTATATAAAAGTTTAGCATAACCTCAAGCTACAAGCTTTAAAATGCTATTTAAAAAAATTAACTTCTTTTAACAATTGGAGAAATTAATTAAACCAGGCTCGTCGGGATTTGTAATCCCGATGTTTTAACTTAGGATTTTAAATCCTAAAGCTATTTATTATCAAACTCATCAATCTAGATTGAAAATCTAACTTCATATGGGTCGGGATTGCAAATCCCGACCAGCATGCGTGATAAATCTCCACAAAGACTAAACCCCGAAATCTAAACCCGATAGTAGTGAAAAGCAGCTCCGGCACCGTGCGTTTGCTGGCTTGTAACGAATAGCGGGGCTTCATTTTCCACGCCAACAAAAAGGTGATTTTCTTATCTTTTTTACTCCTTCTTTTTTGAGTATTTAAGCAACTATACTACACATCTTTTTTCTGTTACTAAAACTAGCCTTTTAACCCCTAAAAAAGCCATTTACAAACGGTTTAAACACATTAAAACTTTTCCACAGCAAGCCTACAAGTGGCATAATTTCTTATCTTCGCATTAATAATTAAGACCTAAATTTTCACAAAAAGGAAAATCTAAAAATGGCCGACGAAACGGAAAATCCACTACCTCCTAATGACAAAATAATTTTAATAAATATTGAAGAAGAAATGAAGGCCGCTTACATCGATTATTCGATGTCGGTTATCGTTTCTCGTGCTTTGCCTGATGTGCGCGACGGTTTAAAACCGGTGCATCGCAGGGTGTTATACGGCATGCTAGATTTGGGTGTAACAAGTAGCAAGCCTCATAAAAAATCTGCACGTATTGTAGGGGATGTACTCGGTAAGTACCACCCGCATGGCGATTCCTCGGTTTACGACACGATGGTGCGTATGGCTCAGGATTGGAGTTTGCGTTATCCGTTGGTTGACGGACAGGGTAACTTTGGATCGGTTGATGGAGATAGCCCCGCAGCTATGCGTTATACTGAAGCCCGCTTAAAGCGAATTGCGGAAGAAATGCTGGCGGATATCAACAAAGACACGGTTGATTACCAGTTAAACTTTGATGATTCGTTAGAAGAGCCAACAGTTTTACCTTCAAAGATTCCAAATCTATTGATGAACGGTACCTCCGGGATTGCCGTGGGTATGGCTACGAATATGGCTCCTCACAATATTAATGAAGTTATTGATGCTACAATCGCTTATATCGATGATAAAGACATTGAGATTTCGGGATTAATGCAGCATATTAAAGCGCCCGATTTTCCAACGGGTGGTATCATCTACGGTCACTCGGGTGCTAAGGATGCATATGAGACGGGGAGGGGGCGTATTGTAATTCGTGCGAAAGCTGAGATCGAGATACACGGACATGATAGAGAGCGCATTATCGTAAACGAGATTCCGTATCAGATTAATAAGGCGATGATGATTGAACGCACTGCCGAGCTGGTAAATGAAAAGAAATTAGAGGGTATTTCTGAGATCAGAGATGAATCTGATAGAGATGGGATGCGTATTGTTTACGAAATAAAAAGAGATGCAAACGCTTCAATTGTATTAAATAATTTATACAAACAAACTGCTTTACAAACTTCATTCAGCATTAATAGTATTGCCTTGGTTCATGGTCGGCCGATGATGTTAAATCTAAAAGATATCATTAGACATTTCGTAGATCACCGTCATGAAGTTGTAGTTCGCAGAACGAAATTTGAACTAGCTGAGGCCGAAAAACGTGCTCATATTTTAGAAGGATTACTTATAGCTTTAGATCATCTGGATGAAGTTATCAAGCTGATACGCAGTTCGGATACACCAGATGATGCTCGAAATGGATTGATCGAAACTTTCGGATTATCCGACATTCAGGCTCGAGCTATTTTGGATATGACGCTACGTCGTTTAACCGGACTAGAGCGTGATAAGATCAAGGAAGAATTTGCTGAGTTGATGAAAACTATCGATTATTTAAAATCGATTTTGGGAGATGAAGGCTTAAGAATGCAAATTATTAAAGATGAGCTTGCAGAGATTAAAGCAAAATATGGCGACGAGCGTAAAACCAGCATTGTTCATTCCGCGGAAGATATGCGAATGGAAGACTTTATTGAAGATGAAGGTGTTGTAATCACCATCTCGCATGAAGGTTATATCAAACGTACTCCACTATCCGAATATCGCACTCAAGGAAGGGGTGGAAAAGGTTCAATGGGTTCGCAATCGCGTGACGCAGACTTTATTGAGCATATTATTATCGCCTCCAACCATAATTACATGTTGTTCTTTACCGAAGCTGGACGTTGTTTCTGGTTACGTGTATACGAAATCCCTGAAGGATCAAGAACCAGCAAGGGAAGGGCTATTCAAAATGTAATTAATATTCCTAAAGAAGAAAAAATCAAGGCATATATCAAGGTTAAGAATCTAAGAGACCAAGAATACTTAGACAATAACTTTATCATTATGTGTACCAAGAAGGGTACCATCAAGAAAACTTCTCTGGCTGCTTATTCTCGTCCGAGGGCAAATGGTATCAATGCAATTAATATTAATGACGGCGATCAATTGCTGGAAGCAAACCTAACCGATGGCAATAGCGAAATTATAGTTGCACTTCGTTCTGGTCGCGCGATTCGTTTCAATGAATCTACAGTGAGGCCAATGGGACGAACCGCTACAGGTGTTCGTGGGGTTACTTTAGCTCATGAGAAAGATGAAGTAATTGGTATGATCAGTATCAATGATCAGGAATCCACAATTTTAGTGGTATCTGAAAAGGGATATGGAAAACGTACGGATCTGGAAGATTATCGCATTACAAACCGCGGTGGCAAAGGAGTTAAAACGATTAATGTTACTGATAAAACCGGTGATTTAATTGCAATTAAAGACGTTACTGACAAAGATGATTTGATGATTATCAATAAATCGGGCATTGTAATTCGGATTGCGGTGAGTGAGCTCCGTGTAATGGGTCGGGCAACGCAGGGCGTTCGTTTA
>JANMZB010000801.1:0-1163 GCA_031382725.1 Sphingobacteriaceae bacterium
CTTAACAGTAAAAGTGTCCCATGATGTCTGATGGTGTCTGATGAACTATAT
The DNA here is from genome assembly GCA_031382725.1 of Sphingobacteriaceae bacterium. Taxonomy (GTDB): domain Bacteria; phylum Bacteroidota; class Bacteroidia; order Sphingobacteriales; family Sphingobacteriaceae; genus Paradesertivirga. The sequence continues at coordinate 52 of JANMZB010000801.1, forward strand.
TTATATTGTTATTATAATAAATCTGAATATTATTAATATTATTGAATGTAGGCATAAATATTAAGTTTAATATTATTCATACATATATACTTGATAGTAGCCTACTTTGTACTACTACTAAAAATGTAGTAGCCTATTATGAATAAACGACGGTTCTAATGTGGTAGCCTATTTCGAATAAGCTACTATTTTCGTATAAATAGCTACTATTTACTATTATCTATTATGAATATTGCATACGCCCCCATGACAATTGCTATCAGGAGCTGTCATGACAAGGTTTTATTTGTCTTATATTATAGTTTCAATGACAATACCTTTCTTCAGGCGAACTGTGCCATTGTTATTGACTTTGATAATTTCATATGGGCCTTCCCAAGGATTGCTACCAAATTTGGAAAGTGTAGGTATTCCCATACAAAGCACCATATCTTGGGCTTTATATTCATGAGGTATTCTTTTTGAATTCTCTCTTTCATTGTTCTTTTTTATCATTTTTTGTTTGTGTGTGCGAATCAAATTCCAATTTGCTTCAAACTTGGTATTTAAAATGGCATCTCTGCCAAAAACCAATTGAGCTGGGGTAGCTTGCAAAGTGGTATGATAAGTTGCTCTAACTGCAAACATAGTGGCAGCTAGAATACCTCCCCACGGATCATGTGGGTCAAGATATGGATCTTCTTGTATTTCGAAAGTCCGTATTATATTAGCTATAGTTTGATGAATTCTTTCAATTACAGCATTTGCTTGAGGATTTCTCACTGTAGTTCCTCGACGCTCGATTCCATAGTCATCTGAGACCATGGTGGCAAATTCTCCTAGGAATTCCTTGCCTTTATCAAAAATTACTTGCGAGGGCCATGGATACCTTGTAAGCCATGTCTGCTCAACTGTAGATGCTACAGTGATAGCCTCTTTATCTTTGACTTGTTCTTTGAAATTTTTTGGTCCAATCATCTCGGCGCATAACACATCCCATGGATTTATTTCAGAGACCTTTTATGGCAGATGAACATATTTTATGTTACTGCGCTTAGTGCGTTGACAAACATCAAAATTTTCACATGTGGTTTGTACATCTTTCTTAATGTATTCCACCAAAAATGTTGGCG
>JANMZB010000501.1:0-5513 GCA_031382725.1 Sphingobacteriaceae bacterium
CGGTTGTACCCCAATCTGCAAAGCCAAGCGGTGCAACAGGAATTAACCATCGGATAACGCCATAAATTCCCATCTTAAGCATAATTCCTGATAATAACATTGTCCCGGTAGTGGGTGCTTCAGTATAGGTATCGGGCTGCCATGTGTGAAAAGGAAAAATTGGCATTTTGATGGCGAAGGCTAAAAAGAACGCCCAGAATATCCAACCTTGTGTTGCCTGATCCAGATTAACGTTATAGAAGGCTTCAAGTCCGAAACTGCGATAAGGCGTATGAACATACATGTAGATAATACCTAACAGCATCACCAAACTTCCGCCAATGGTATAAATAAAGAATTTGAGGTTGACCTTAATCCGATTTTCACCACCCCAAATTGCGCAGATAAAATAGATAGGAATTAATGCAGCTTCCCAGCCAATGTAAAAAAGAAATGCGTCTAATGCTGTGAACACAAGCAATAAGCCGCTTTGCATAAACAAGATCAAGCCATAAAATGCTCCAGGTTTTTTGTAATGATGTTTAAAACTTGAAAGAATGATGAGTGGAATTAAAAGATTGGTTAACAAAACCATCATCATGCTTATGCCATCAATACCGGCTTTAAAACGAATGCCATAACTGTTTAACCAGGGATAATCGACATTGTATTGAAACGCTGCAGATCCGGAATCAAAATTTACAAGGAGGTATGCGGTTAATGCCAGCGATAAAAGCGACCAAATAAAAGCCACTGTTTTGGATTGCTGAGAATTACCCAACAGCGATGTTAGAATTGCGCCAAGTATTGGTAAAAAAATAAGGAGTAAAATTTCCATCTATAATTCTTATCCCTCTTATTATATATTGTAGAATCCGTATAAAAGCAAACCAACAATGCTTGCCACCATCATGAATATGTAAAAGCCAATGTTGCCAGATTGAAGCAAGCGTAAGCCTTTTCCTGCCTCTATTGTAGCTTTTCCAAGTCCGTTGACCAAGCCATCTATCGCTCCTTTATCAACAACTTTATAAAAGAAGCCCGATAGTAAGTTTAGCGGTTTGGTTATAATGGTATCGTATATTTCGTCCAGATAATATTTGTTGAAGGATAGTTTTGCAAGTACACTTCTGTCGCCGGTATCGGCTAATGGAACATGATTATTTTTGGCATATTTAACATACGCGACGAAAGCAGCGATCAATGCGCCTGCCACCGAAATAGCCATTAACAAATATTCTGTAGAGTGATCGAGTGCTAAACTACCTGCTCTTTTAGTCGATTCCTGGAAAACAGGACTTAAAAAGTTAGCCAGCCAGTGGCTTCCGCCTAAGACTTCCGGTACTCCTAAAAAGCCACCTACTACAGATAAAACCGCCAGTACAATTAAAGGAAACGTCATTGAACCCGGCGACTCGTGTAAATGGTGTTCCTGTTCGTGCGTGCCTCTAAATGTATTATTAAAGGTGAGAAACAACATTCTGAACATGTAGAATGCGGTAAACATCGCGCCGATAACTCCCAATATCCAGAGTATTTTATTATGCTCATAAGTATGGGCAAGTATCTCATCCTTCGAGAAAAAGCCGGAAAACGGTGGAATACCGGAGATGGCAATCGTACCCATCAACATAGTAAGGAAGGTAATTGGAAGTTTCTTTTTCAAGCCGCCCATTGAGCGCATATCTTGTTCATTGCTCATGGCGTGAATCACCGAACCTGCACCCAGGAAAAGTAGCGCTTTGAAGAATGCATGGGTAAGTACATGGAAGAATGCACCGGTATATGCTCCTACTCCTAATCCTAAAAACATGTATCCCAATTGAGAAACAGTAGAATAGGCCAGCACCTTTTTTATATCCGTTTGCGTGATTGCTATGGTTGCCGCCAACAATGCAGTTGCAATTCCTATAATGGCGACTACATGGAGCGTGATTGGCGATAAAGTAAAGAGAATATTAGAGCGGGCAATCATGTAGATTCCAGCGGTAACCATTGTTGCTGCGTGGATAAGGGCTGAAACAGGAGTAGGGCCCGCCATGGCATCGGGTAACCAGGTAAATAACGGAATTTGAGCCGACTTACCTGTTGCACCTACAAAAAGTAAAAGAGTGATAAGCGTAAGCACTTCCGTGTTTGGAGCCATTGCTGCAGCCTGCGGGAAGATCCGCGAAAATTCTAAGCTTCCAAAAGTGGTAAAGATTAAAAAGACGGCGATCAGGAAACCTAAGTCGCCAATGCGATTCATTATAAAAGCTTTCTTGGCTGCACTTGCGTAAGATGTGTTGGTAAACCAAAAGCCAATAAGCAAATAAGAACAAAGTCCAACACCTTCCCACCCGATAAACATGATTACGTAGTTAGAGCCTAACACTAGCAAGAGCATAAAAAATACGAAGAGGTTGAGGTAGGAGAAGAATTTTGCAAAACCCTCATCGTGATGCATGTAGCCTATAGAATAAACATGTATCAGGAAACCGATTCCCGTTATGATAAGCAGCATAAGGGAACTTAATGGGTCAACCTGGAAGGAAAACGGTACGAGTAAATTTCCGGCATGGATCCAGTCAAAAAGAGGGATGATATGGGTTTTTTCTGCGCCAGATTGTAGCTCAAGAAATATTCCAATGCTCACTGCAAAAGATAGAAATACGGTGAAGCTGCCTAGAATCCCCGCAAGGTTTTTTGGTAAAGCATTTCTACCTAAACCAATAATGACAAAACCAATTAAAGGGAATAAAGGAACTAACCAAACTAAGTTTATCATGAACGTTTTTGACGTTTAAATCTCAAATTCTACCACTTTAATCTATTCAACACATTAATATCGGTTGAATTAGTATTTCGATATATCATTACTATAATAGCGAGTCCTACAGCGACCTCCGCCGCGGCCAGAGCCATTACAAAAAATACAAAAACCTGCCCGTCAGGGTCACCGTGATAAACCGAAAAAGCAGTTAGCAATAAATTAACAGAATTCAGCATAAGCTCAACAGACATGAAAATTACAATCGCATTTCTGCGGATTAACACGCCTATAACCCCAATAGAGAAAAGTATCGATGAAAATAAAATGTAATGATTTAGTGGAACGCCCTGAATTGAATTCGTTATTGATTCCATTATATTTTCTTTGGGTCCTTTTTTGCCAGCAATACTGCACCAACCATGGCAGATAATAATAAAATAGAAGAAATTTCAAAAGGTAGCAGGAACTTGCTGAACAGCACCTTTCCAAGATTCTTCACTAAACCAATTTCGGGATTTGTAAGGATAACAGGGTTGGATTGGTTGAGCGCTTTAAATGAACCAACTAAAGTAATCAATAGACACATTCCCGCAACAACACCGGCTATTTTGATAAGATTCGATTTCATCGGCTCCGAATCTTCGTTTAAGTTCAAAAGCATCAAAACGAATAAGAACAGCACCATTATCGCACCCATGTAAACGATAAAATTTACAATCGCAAGGAATTGCGCATTAAGCAAGATATAGTGAATGGTGAGGGTGAAAAAAGTAATTATGAGATACAGAACGCTGTAAACCGGATTCTTGGAAAAGATGACCAGCAAGGAAAAGAAGATTGATAAAAAAGCAATTAAGTAGAATAAATTCATTAATTGTATAATTTTCTTTGCTCATCTTCCCGAGCTAAGCTTCTGAAAAGATGGGCAAATGTATGATTTTTTACGATTTCAACGGAGCTTCAACCAGTTTATCTTTCCCGAAAATGAAATCTTTTCGAAGGTAATCTGCCTGGACAAATGGTCCGTCGAGGTAAATTGCTTCTTTAGGGCAAGCCTCTTCACAGAGTCCGCAGAAAATGCAACGAAGCATGTTTACTTCATACACTGCCGCATATTTTTCTTCGCGGTATAAATGCTCTTCGCCTTTTTTACGCTCTGCCGAAATCATGGTAATTGCTTCAGCAGGGCAGGCGAGTGCACATAGGCCACAGGCGGTACATCTTTCTTTGCCGTTTTCATCCCTTTTCAGGGAATGTAAGCCGCGCCAGTTTTCAGAAATAGGTCTTTCCTGTTCAGGATAAAAGATTGTTTCCTTTTTCTTGAACATATGTTTGAAGGTAATGGCCAAGCCTTTCATGATTGCCGGGAGATACATTCTCTCAGCCAGGGTCATGGGTTTTTGCTCAATTACTTTTTTTCTGTTACTTAATGATTCCATCATTGAAAGGTTAAAAGGTGAAAGGTAAAAGCTGAAGGGTGATTACTAAATTCCCTATTCCTCCTACTTTTCTAACCTTAGTTCAATCTTTTTGTGTCTTTTAGAATAATGTTTCTCAAATTCTTGTCAATTATGCGCTCGTCACTTTGAGCGCTTTGACACTCTGTACGCTTGTTACTCTAAGCATTTTGTCACTCTGAGCGGAGTCGAAGAGACGTATGCTTCGACTCCGCTCAGCATGACAACACCCTCTCAGCATGCCAACAATCTACTCAGCATCACACTCTTATTTAAAATAAATATCCTTAACAACTATCCAAATCCCTGTCAAAACAATATTTGCTATTCCTAGCGGGATAAGGACCTTCCAACCTAAATTCATCAGCTGGTCATAACGGAAACGAGGAACTGTCCATCGAACCCACATGAAGAAGAAGATGAAAAAGAAAATCTTTAATAAGAGTACCACAGCACCTACCAAGGGCCCCCAAAATTGACCAAATAGGTCATTGACATATCCCATTCCAGGATAATTATAACCCCCAAAATAAAGCGTCGACATTACAGCCCCGGATACAAACATGTTGATGTATTCCGAAAATAAAAAGGCACCTAATTTAAATCCTGAGTACTCGGTATGATATCCTCCCACTAATTCATTTTCACTTTCAGGTAAGTCGAACGGTGTACGATTGCATTCCGCGAAAGCGCAAATAATAAATATCAAAAAGCCTAAAGGCTGAACCCAAACGTTCCAGTTTACAAAACCTGATTGCTGTTCGGCAATCGTTTTTAGCGATAAGCTTCCGGTTACCATCAACAAAGCGATGATAGAAAGCCCCATCGCAATTTCATAACTGATGTTTTGCGATGCAGCTCGTATGGCTCCCATTAAGGAGAACTTATTATTAGACGCCCAGCCACCAATCATTACGCCATAAACGCCAAGGGAAACCACACCAAAAATGTAGAGTACACCAACGTTTATATCAGCTACTTGTAGTTCAATGGTGGAATCGCCAAATGTTAGCGGTTGACCCCATGGAATAACGGCACTACCGATTAAAGCAGTTAAAAGCGCTAATGAAGGCCCCGCAATAAACAGGAAGTGATTGGATTGTGTTGGGATAATTTCTTCCTTGAAAAACATTTTTGCACCGTCGGCAAGGGGTTGAAACATACCGCCCCAGCCTGCTCTTGCCGGACCAACACGGCCTTGAAGATATGCCGCAATTTTCCGTTCAGCCAGGGTAGAATAGGCTGCTACCCCCAACGAAACGCTGAAAACTACCGTAACTAAAATAAATTTCTCTATAACGAATGCTAGTTCCATTAATGTTTAG
>JANMZB010000877.1:0-1215 GCA_031382725.1 Sphingobacteriaceae bacterium
GTCAGTCAGTACGAATCGGATCGAGACGCCCAGAGGTTCTACCGCGAGCTAAAGAGGCATGCAATGAGTTCTACTGCAGCACAGATTTCAGGTGATTCGTTGCTGCAATATATTACCACTGCGCGTTTTCCTGTAAATTGGCGCGGGACATCGTATGCATTTGTCTTGCATTGGAAAGAGAAAGTTGCGCAGTATGAGAAGCTCGAACTAGAATCCTTTCCACTCAAACAGAAACTCCGGATGTTGCAAAACTCGATGGATGATGTAAATGATTTTGCTTATGTGAAACAGATTGGTGATCAAGATATTTTCCGCAGTAACCCACCGCTCCATTTTGACAGTTATATGGAATTGTAACTATCAACATGCTCTACCTACAACAAGAACTACGCAAACCCAAATAAACAGATGCGCAATGTTTATACAACGATTATCGGTGATGATCATAACATGGCTGTGGGTAATGATGGTAACTCTAAGTGATATTATAAGGCATTCACAGTCGACACAGACATATCGGACGCTTTAGCATACACATCGGTTGTGCGCCTTCCTCACGGTAAACCAGACAACTTTCTTCCAAGAGATGAATGGAACAAGTTGACTACCAATCAGAAAGAAGCCTTGATTGCAAAGAGACGCAGTGGACGGCAACAGGGCCTCTCTGGTAACCCTTCACAGCCTATCCTACCCAGACGTAAGGTCAACATGCATCATGTCAATAGCTTTGTCAACTTGGATGATCTCATTGATTATACGGTATGTCACCATGGGATTAGTGCCGTTACCAATGACAGCACCGTTGCTGAGGATGATCGTCACAAGGATGATACTTTGCTGGCTTATATGTCCGCCCGTGGAAAGTCAGATATACTTCCAGGCGATATTTTGCGAGTCTTAGCCAGCCAACATACGCCATCACACAAGCAGCTTGAAAAGCAATGAAGCTCAAACCGTTTCATCTACATTAACAATTGACCATGTTACGCACTATCTTTACAAAGGTGAAACGATTGCCTTCAATTGTCAAGATTACACTGCTCATATGTCGATTTTTCAATACTGTATTGGACAACACAACATTACCAGTATGGACAAAGCCCTTGTTGACCACGGTGCTAATGGTGGAATATGTGGAGAAGATATGTTAGTTTTGGAAGGTAGTGAACGTTTTGTCAGTGGTCTTGTCGGCCACAAGGTTAATCAGCTGCGCAT
>JANMZB010000892.1:0-8356 GCA_031382725.1 Sphingobacteriaceae bacterium
ATCTCGAACTCCTGGATTGGATGGCACACAGCTTCCGGACAGAAGGATGGAACGTAAAAAGTCTTTTGAAAAAGATGGTGATGTCGGCCACCTATCGTCAGTCTTCGAAAACAACCCGTGCCATTTTAAATGCCGACCCCGATAATAAATTCTTTACAAGAGCGCCATCTTACCGTATGTCGTCTGAAATGATTCGTGAACAGGCTTTATCTGCAAGCGGGCTTTTAGTTAAAAAAGTAGGCGGTAAGAGTGTTTATCCTTATCAGCCCGCAGGACTCTGGGAGGCCTTAGCTACCAGAAATGTCACTAAGTATAATCAGGGACACGGAGATGACCTTTACCGGAGAAGTATCTATACGATATGGAAACGAAGCTCACCTCACCCGGCTATGCTTAATTTCGATGTTCCCGATAGGTATTCCTGCACCGTACGGAGGCAAAAGACCAGTACGCCGCTGCAATCACTTGTGTTGTTAAATGATGTGCAGTTTGTAGAAGCATCACGTGTTCTTGGCGAAAAGATGCTGAAAAGAGGAGGTACTTCTCCTGAGAATAGAATTACCTACGCCTTCAGGTCGCTGACCAGCAGGTATCCCCGAAAGGATGAATTAGATATCCTCCTTGGACTCTATAAGGAAGAACTAGCGGACTTTTCAAAAAATGCTGTACAGGCAAAAGCCCTGTTAACCGAAGGGGAGTTTCAGTATGACAAAACCCTAAACGTTAACGAACTTGCTACTTGCACGGTAGTTGCCAACACATTGATGAATTTCGATGAGTTTATTATTAAACGATAAATAGATTTAGCTATGCATCATTCACACGAAGAAGAGATTGCTTTTCAAATGAGCCGGAGGGATTTTCTCTCCCGTTCCAGTTTGGCAGGAGTGGGTTTAGCAGCATTAGCATCTTTGATGCCTGGCGAATTGTTTGCCGAGACAAATCCGAAGCCTATTTTGCCGCATTTTGCTCCGAAGGTAAAGCGAATAATTTATTTATTTCAGAGTGGCGGCCCTTCTCAATTAGAGCTGTTTGATTATAAACCAAAGCTGCGCGAAATATTCGGTAAGGAATTGCCTGCTTCCGTTAGGGGAGTGCAGCGATTGACAGGAATGAGTGCAAATCAAAAGTCGTTTCCCTTGGCGATGGGGAAATTTAATTTCAACCAGCATGGTAAAAGCCGTGCCTGGGTTTCGGACCTTATGCCTCATACCGCTAAGGTTGTAGATGAATTATGCTTTATTAAATCGATGCATACCGAGGCAATAAACCACGATCCGGCAATTACTTTTTTTCAAACTGGCAGCCAGCAGGCCGGAAGACCTAGTTTCGGGTCATGGTTAAGTTATGGTTTGGGTAGTGAGAATAAGAATCTTCCGTCTTTTGTGGTGTTGCTTTCCCGTGGCCGGCAAGGAGATCAGCCTTTGTATTCTAAGCTTTGGGGTAATGGCTTCTTGCCATCAGAACACCAGGGTGTAATATTTAAATCAGGAGATAATCCGGTGTATTACTTGAATAATCCCGCTGGATTGGATAAGGTAAGTAGAAGGAGAGTTTTAGATAAGCTTGCTCAATTGCATCAGTTGCAATATAAGAGTGTACTCGATGAAGAGATTAACTCGCGCATATCTCAATACGAAATGGCGTATAGAATGCAGGCTTCAGTTCCTGAAACATTGGATACTTCTAAAGAGCCGGAGTATATCTATAATATGTATGGGGAAGATTCTAAGAAGCCGGGCACATTTGCTGCTAATTGTTTACTTGCCCGCCGTTTGATTGAAAAAGACGTTCGGTTTGTACAGCTTTACCATCAGGGATGGGATCAGCATGGTAATCTGCCAAATGATATAAAAACGATGGCTAAGTCTGTTGATCAGGCTTCTGCCGCTTTAATAAAAGATCTTAAACAACGCGGCTTACTCGACGAAACCTTGGTTATATGGGGTGGCGAGTTTGGGCGTACAAATTATTCGCAAGGTAAATTAGAGATCGATAATTATGGTCGTGATCATCACCCCCGTTGTTTTACCATTTTTATGGCCGGAGCCGGAATTAAAAAAGGTATGACTTATGGCGAAACGGATGAGTTTGGTTATAATATAGTAAAAAATGGAGTTCATGTGCATGATTTCCAGGCAACCATACTACACTTGTTAGGTATTGACCATGAGAAATTAATATTCAAACATCAAGGGCGCCGGTATCGGTTAACCGATGTTTCGGGAAAAGTTATTAAAGCAATATTGACTTAAAGGCCTTAAAAAAACGCTAACTTGTAGAAACGCTTTTTAAATTTTGAAGTTCAAATAGATTTACACACTCCAATGGAGGATTTTTTTATAGTAGCAGTTGGCTGTTCAGCGGGTGGTACTGCTGCATACAACGAGTTGTTTTCTAAAATACCCTCCGATGTAAATGCAGCTTTTGTGGTCATCCAACATCTGCACCCCGAATTCGAAACCATAAATTATAAACTTGTAACTGAGTTTACGTCACTGAAAAGCTTTAGGGCTCAGCATGAGCAAGAAATTAAGCCAGGGTGCATTTATTTCTTGCCTGAAAATTCGATGATGACTATCAAGGACAAGCGATTACAACTCAGGCCTCGCAATAAAGATGAAGTTCTTAACCGTGCGGTAGACATATTTTTCACGTCCTTATCAATCAACGCTTCAAGCAAAGCGATAGGAATAATTCTATCAGGCTTTGGTAATGATGGTGCTGAAGGTGCTATGGCTATTCATAGAGCTGGAGGAATAGTAATGACCCAATCTCCTCGTTATACCTTATATAAGAGCATGCCTCAATCACTGATATCAAAAGATCATCCACATTTTATTTTACCACCTGATGAACTTGCGCTAAAGTTGCTTGAGTTAATGGGGAGCCGTTGACATAATAAGTCGAGCAATTTAGCTGCTAATGATGATTATTTTAAGAACCAAATCATTTAATTTTAGGCAGAGAATTGATAAATTAATCTCAACTCATTAATTGCTTTACGTAGTCTCGTCTTTACAGTACCTAAAGGCAAATTAAATTCTTTTGCGATCTCACTATGTGTATATCCTTTAAAAAAGGCTAGATCAATAAGTAGCTTTTGATTGGGATTTAACCTTTCAGTTATATTTTTAAGATCTGAATGGGAGGGATTGAATGAAGTTGTATGATCACATAATAATTCCGTACAATCATCAAGTTTCATACTTCTTGTTTGATTTTTAAATTGTTTTGACCTAAGCTCATCAAAACATAGATTTCTACAAATATTTATCATCCAGGTAAATAATCTTCCACGAGAGGCATCATATTGCGCAAACGAATTGATGATTTTTACAAAAGCTTCTGATAATAAGTCTTCGGCTACTTCAGTCTCAGGAATTATTTTATTAATAACACCAAATAAAACTGCCGAATAAGAGTCATAAAGCAATTCATAACCAAGTCTTTCCTTTTTTCTGATTGAGGATATTAGGTTTTCTTCATCGATGATTTTTTTCGTCTTTTCCCGAACATCAGAAGCCTTATCAGGTATCGTTACTAGTGATAGCTGATTGAAAACAATAGTTATTGGAGATATATTCCGAGGCTCGATCATCTGTAGAGATATTCATTAACAACTGTCTCTCTACAGATAAGTTTCTGTTAATAAGGGTGGTTTGTTGTTTTATTGTCACCTTATGGGAAAATCCTTCGCCTTTAAGTAAAGACTTGAGTTCATGCCTTCCTGATGTTCATTATTACCGTAAGATTTCTCCTACTACCTAATTATAGCTAGCATCTATTACATATGTTTTTGGGAGGCATTATGTACACAGGTTATTTCTAAAAGACAACAGGAAATTTAACGGATACGATCATATTAGAAAATAAAGATACTTTACCATTGCATGGTTGCAAATCGACTTTAGTTGATAAAAAATCATTCGGCATCAGCCAATAATAGTTTAAATAATTCTCTATAACAATTACTCCTTATAGGGAATTATCTAATTTTATTTTAGACCAAAAGCATCTTTTAATTTTGAAACAGCATAAGCTTGAGCCTCCTTAGCTTGCGGCACAACAGTAGCCATTCCAAAGAATTCATGGGTAACTCCCTGTATCGTCTTACCATCAACTTTTACTCCTGCAGCCTCAAGCTTCTGTTCCAGATTTCTTCCATCACTTTCAAGCGGGTCAATTTCAGCCCGAATGATAGTTGCGGGAGGGAGATTTTTTAGATTGGCATTTACAAGCGAAATCCATGGACTTTTACCATCAGCGGGTGTGCGCAGGTATTGCATAAAGAACCATTGCATTAATGGCTTGTCTAGAGGTTTGGCTTTAGCATATTTTTTATATGACGCTGTTTCAAAATCATACGATGCGATTGGATAAACCAGTAATTGATGTACCGGCATTTGGAAGCCTTTGTCGCGAGCCATCATACTAACCGAAGCAGCTAAATTGCCTCCGGCACTTTCTCCGGCAACAGCAATCATTCCAGGATCTCCATTTATCATGGCAGCATTTTTCATCGTCCATTCATAAGCCGCATACGAATCGTTATGTGCTGTTGGAAATTTATGTTCAGGAGCTTTTCGGTAATTTACCGATACCACGATCGCACCAACTTGTTCAGCTAAACCTCGCGCAGATGAATCATAAACATCCGGACTGGCAATCACCCAGCCGCCTCCATGATAGTATACAATAATCGGCATCGCGGTAGTAGAATTTTTTGGCGTATAAATGCGCAGGTGTATTTTTCCTCCGGCAACAGGAATATCTTTTCCTGTTGTATCTACCATTGATGGCGGCATGGGAATATTATTCTCTTTCATTAAAGCCATAACCGCATCTGTAGGTGTAGGATTTTTGCGTGCCTGTTTTGGGGTGAGTGTTGGAATCGGAGCTGCATTAAAGCTTTCAAGTTTGTCTATCACTGATTCCATTTCCTGTTTAATATCTGGTGCCCAGGCTGGTCGGGGTTCTACCGGTTTTACTGCAGTTTGAGCCGTAACCACAAGGTTAGAGCAAATGAATAATGCTGCAAGAGCTAATTTTTTTATTGATAGTGCTTTCATAGGATATGTATTTGTACAAATTCACATACGCACCATAATTATTGATTGGATTTAGCTTATTGATTTAAATTTGGTGAGGTAGATGTTATTATTATAAAATCCATCTGGGAAGTTTATGTGCCTGCGAATTAGTGTATAAATAATATTAAATGCCTGACCTTTGAATCGGATTGAAAAAAAATCCTTCTTTCTGTAGTTGTAAATTATTATGCTATGAGATTTAATGTTTAAATAATATTTAAGTGATGCGAATAATGGATATTTACGCGCACTAGTATAGTTGTATACAGTTAATGATGTTGTATATTTAGTTATATGAAGATTCTTTACGCGATTCAGGGGACAGGCAATGGCCATCTTAGCAGGGCAATGGATGTTATCCCCTGTCTTCAAAAACATGGCGAAGTTGATATCCTGGTAAGTGGTATTCAGGGCGATCTCGATTTGCCTTTTCCAATAACCTATCAGTTTAGAGGCCTAAGCTTTATTTTCGGTAAAAGCGGCGGCGTAAACCTTTGGAAAACCTTTGCAAAGACCAATCTCAGAAAATTTGTTAAAAACATAAATGATCTACCGATTGAAAACTATAATCTGATTATTAATGATTTTGAGCCGGTATCGGCATGGGCCTGTTACTTTAAAAATATTCCATGCATAGGTTTGAGTCACCAGGCTGCTGTATTAGCAAAGGGCCATGCTTTACCTGATTATATTGACAGAATTGGCAAACTCATTCTGGAACATTATTCACCAGCTGATATTAAATATGGTTTCCACTTTTCGGGCGATGGTGAAACGATTTACACACCGGTAATCCGGAAACAGGTTAGAGAGCATCAGATTTCGGATGAGGGTCACTATACCGTTTATTTGCCATCTTATGACGATAAGCGTTTGATTGCGCAATTATCAGTGTACAAGGATGCAAAATGGGAGGTCTTCTCCAAGCATAATAAAAAGGAATACAAGTCTAAGAACCTCACCATTTATCCGATCGATAACAGTCGGTTTACCGCAAGTATGGCCGCCTCGACAGGTGTGTTATGCGGTGCGGGCTTTGAAACTCCTGCGGAAGCGTTGTTTCTGGGAAAGAAATTACTGGTTATACCTATGAAGAATCAATACGAGCAGCATTTAAATGCTGCTGCTTTGAAAGCTTTAGGGGTTGAGGTAGTAAAAAATTTAAAGGAAAAGAGTGAGCCGGTTATCCGGGGATGGATGGAAGATGGGAAAATCATTCCGGTTAATTATCCGGATATCACCCAGCAAATTATCGACAATATTGTGGCGAAGCATGTTAATTTCCCTTATTCTGAGGAAATTAACCGGGTTCTTTAATGCTTTGAAGCAGGCTTTTGATGTTTAGCATGTCATTCAGATTTTGAGAGTCGCCAGAATCTAAGCTATCGCTCGTTTCAGATTCAAACTCTTCATGCTCGTGCTTAAATATCGTCCACTCACCTTTATGATATTCTAACGATGTGAGGTTTTCTACCCAATCTCCGGAATTAAGATATAAAACAGAGCCTTCATCGGTTTCTATCTTACGAATTTCCGGCTGGTGAATATGTCCGCAGATCACATAACTGTATCCGCTTTCGATTGCCAGTTCTGCCGCTGTTAACTCAAATTTATTGATAAATTTTACCGCATCTTTAAATCGTGCCTTAATACGTTTCGAAAAACTCATTTTTTCTCGACCCAAAAGTGTAAGGCACCAGTTCACAAAACTGTTGATTAGAATTAGACTATCATAACCAATGGCTCCGAGTTTGGCCAGCCATTTAGAGTTTTGCATGGTTACATCAAAAACATCCCCGTGGAATATCCAGGCTTTTTTTCCGCCCAGATTTAATACCAGTTTGTTTAGGAGTTGGAAGCTTCCAACTTCCATGTCGGCGAATTTCCTCAGCATTTCATCATGGTTTCCCGTAAGGTAATAAACCGGAGTGTTTTCGGTAACAAACTTCATCAACCGCCTAACCACTTTCATGTGGCTTTCGGGCCAGTACGATTTACTAAACTGCCATATATCTATTATATCGCCGTTTAATACTATGGCTTTAGGGTTGATGCTTTTCAGATATTGAAGTAACTCTTTGGCATGGCAGCCATAGGTTCCCAGATGTATATCAGATAGTATTACTAAATCGACATCTCTTTTTGGCATGGTTAAAGTACAGCATCTAACTTTACTATAACATTAATAAGTTGTTATATTAATAATTCGAGAGGCTAATAAATTGTGTAAAAGCTTAATATTCAGTTAACATACTTTTCTATAATTTAGATTTCAAAAACTCTATTATGGAAACTCAGGTAACTAAAAACTCTTCTTTTTTCTACGCTTGTAAAGAGAATTACTTTCTAGGAATTTTACCTGCTGATCCGCAATCAAAAGATAAAGATGGTTATCAGGCTTTGGTCAGCATTGCTAAAGTTTATTTTTCCCTTGGCTTATATGAACCAATTGTTCAATACCTAAACGAAGGAAGGTATTATGTGAAAATTTGGTCGGCCTATTTAATTTTGGAATACGGTAATCCTGGTGAAGATTTAAAAGCATCTTGTATTGAAACCATTCAAAGCACTATAACGCAATTCCAAAATGAGTTATCTGCTCAACAGAAAGATTTCTTCAATACTTATATTGAAGAAAAGTTGAAATCTGCTAAACTCAGTTACTAGTAATGACTAACTAGATAATATTTGGCTTAACATGGATTTAGTATTAAGCAGATTATAAACTTAGGATTATCTTTTTGTTACGTTACTTAATAGGGATAAATATTTTTTCTTTAGCGCTTACTTTAGCAGAATAAATATATATGAATTCACCAGATAACCTTTCTAACTCTTCTAGTGCTGTAATGCAATTATCCTTGTTGTTAAATATTATGTTGATGGCTTTATAAATTGTATCATCTGCCAGATAAATTGTAATAGTTGTTTTGAATAGTAGAAGGCCGGGTTATCCCGGCTTTTTATGTTTAAAGAGTATTTCAACGGGTTGTATGCGAATAGGAGTGTCGGTATTAGATTGCTAGTCGATACTACTCAATCAGCCTTCCTGAAAAATCCATGAGCATATTGATTACCATATAGTGAAAATATTTTCTCCGGCTTTGATACAAAAAATTCATCGCATGCTAACTTAACACCAGGATTGGCATCCAGGGATAAGTTATCTGCTGCTTGATCATGATAATCCATTAACACACAAACTGCATTTTTAGATAACCTCGGATAAATAGCCTCTAAGCAATCTAGCATAATCCCCTTAT
>JANMZB010000917.1:0-1340 GCA_031382725.1 Sphingobacteriaceae bacterium
TCCCAAACTCATCGTTCTCCCATAGAAAGGAACAAGCACAAGAGAAGTTGAACTACCGCTACTACCGTATTTTCATTTGAAATCTACCCTCCGACGACATGTTTTTTACTGCGGTGAGAAATTCCAAGGAGGGTACAGGACAATTGAATTTATTTTTTTCGCAGTCAAAAATTATATAGAAGCTTTGGATGTCCTACCTATGGTTACTTAGTACCAATATTATTCCGGGAAGAATTTTTGATCAGTACTGGTACATTCCATCTACCACATACTATACGCTGTAGTATATACTTTTATACTGGAGTACCAGTACACTTGAATTAATAATAAAAAATACTCTACACTTGTACAACTACACACCATACTACTGGTACTGGTACATGTCCAGCTACTGGAACATATACCTTGTGCTACTGGTATTTTCAGTAGTGGCAGCTGTTCATTGCCATGAACGTTCAGTAGTACCACAGTCCTACTTGGCACGGCACTGGACATGAAATGCAATGCAGACTCTAATTATTGTTGTACTTCTGTAATGTGACAGGTACATGTTACACACCAATTAATTCTGGATGTTTGATAGATCCTATTGACCTGGTAACTCTATTTACCAACAAAAACAGGTAGGAATAACAAAGACTGAGGTCAAAAAATCAGAGTATGAGTAAAAAGAGCTACTTCAAAGGGTAGCGATGTAAGCTTGTAATGGTAGATAAGATATTGTTTTAATTTTATATGAAATTCTTTTAGTTATGTGTTACTTAAATTACTTGTATTGTAGCTGTTAAGCAAATAGTAATACAATGAGTCTTGGTTATAAATTCAGATTTTACATACTGGTATGAAGAGGTTCACGAATGACCAGCAATTAACAATTATGATAGATTCCTATGGTCAATGGGTAAAAAACTCCTCACAATAAGTACAGTAAATTGAAACACCAAAGGAAAGAGAGATTTGACCATAGTACCACCAAGAATATACCTTGTTGTATTCTTCTTCTAAGATTTCTCCTAGCTTTAATTTTTTTTGACAACACACATTTTTACAGAAACTGTTGTGGCTGGAATGTTCAAAACTCTTCACTAAATATTCTTAGCCTATTGAATAGACTGTTTGAAAGAGTGTTATGAGAAATATAATTGTCTGATTTTAATATTTTAAATCATTACATGTTAAATCTTCCATTTCTTAATAAAAAAGTCATCTCAATGTGCACTCAGCTGCCTTTTCATATTACAATATGGAGTATATTCTTCTGTTTAGAATATACTGGAGTATAATACAATACAACAAGTACTAAAATCCTACAGGACATTATTTGAAATCTGTATGTACTG
>JANMZB010000950.1:0-9759 GCA_031382725.1 Sphingobacteriaceae bacterium
CGAAAAAATTATCGACCGTGGAGATATTCCTTATTTTAACCAAAGCCTGACTACAAGAAATCGTTTATGGCAATTTTTAGAAGATGAAGTAAAATATACCGCCATAGCAACCGCAAGTTTCCAGCATAAATACAAACAACCGGGCCATGTTTTAAACGCAGGTTTTAATTACACTTTTCATAGGGAAGATGAAAAATACTTTTTTACCAATATCATGCCTACGTTTACCGGAGAAGATTCTTTTGCGCTCCTTTCCGATGAGCACGTTTCGGACCTGACTGTTGATTATCAAAAACCTCTGAAACATGGACGATTAGAAGGAGGTATGAAATTGCGCATCAGGAATATTCCAACTAATATGCAATTTTTTGCAGGGTTAAATTCACCGATAGATATTGATGCCGGCGGTCCCGCAAAATACAGCGAAACCATTCCGGCTTTGTACGGAAACTATGTATTTGAAAGTGCGAAAGTAGAAATGGAAGCAGGTTTAAGGCTTGAGTATGTTCGGGTAGATTACGATGTTAACCCAAATCATAATACTTACAAAAGTGATGGATATACTTATACTCAGCCTTTTCCAAATTTGAGATTTGCCTATAAATTAAGCGATAATCAAAAGGTTTCTTTGTTTTATAATCGTCGGGTAGATCGCCCTAATGAAGTGGATATCCGAATCTTTCCAAAGTATGACGAACCGGAATTGTTAAAGGTTGGTAACCCTGCACTGCGGCCGCAATTTACAAATAGCATTGAGCTCGGTTATAAATCGAGTTGGAGTAAAGGAAATATTTACACCGCTGCTTACCATCGCAGCACAAACGGTACTATAACGCGAATCGCAACCCAGGTTCCGGGGGATAGTTTGCTTTACAACGTATTTCAAAATGCAGGCAGGAGTTTTAATACAGGATTTGAAGTAGTACTTCAACAAAAAATTTCTAAATGGCTGGATGTTAATACCAACGTTAATATTTATCAAAATAAGATTAACGCCTTTAGCGCGATTAATCAGTACCCCGTTCCGGTTCTTTTTACAGCTGATGATGACCAGTTAACATCAGGTAATTGGAAAGTTAATGGTTTATTTCATTTACCCAAGCAACTTGAAATACAAGTAAGCAGCATTTATTTAGCTCCGGATATTATTCCGCAAGGCAAAATTGGCTCGAGATATTCATTGGATTTAGGAGTTAAAAAGCAAATTCAAAAAGGGAAGGGGGAACTCTTTTTAAATGCAACTGATTTGCTTAATACCATGAATGTTAACAAAGAGCTTCGGGGTAATGGATTTCAATTAATAGCAACTGACTATTATGAAACTCAGGTTATAAGGCTGGGGTATAGTTATAAGTTTTAGAGGCTTAACCGTTTATAGTTTATTTTAATTTTGCCATATTTCGTTTCGATTTAGGGATTTTTTCAAATTTTCCACAACGCAACTGCCTTTCCATCTTAAACCTGGTTGGCGCGGATACCGGCAATGTGGCTAAGGCCTGTGGAGTATGAGCAAAAAACAGGGCTGCATTATCCACCAGTGTAAAAGGTGATTTTCATGCAACCCTTATCTTAATCAATATTTTGAAGAGTCTCTTTTCAGTCTTACTCCAACCTTGCCAGCAGCATTTTCAAGCTTATCGCCGGCATTATTAAGTTTTTCGCCTACTTTGCCAAGTACCTTTTTGGTTTTATTGTCGGCACTGTCAACCCAAACTTTCATTGAATCAAGTCGGGCTTTTGGTGAGGTCATGATCGAATAAACCGTATCTTTTCTAAAAACTACGGTCCGTCCCGAATCGGCATAATCCCATACTTCGGTGTTATTAACAACGTTTTTTGTTTTCGGCTCGCCAATAGATCCGCCTACTTCAGACTTCGACATTCCTATTTCCACCATGGCCAAATCTTTCGATGGACGGTTACAAGCGCTTATAATTATTACTGTTGTTAATGCTAAAAAAGAATTTTTCATGATACCAGGTTTATTTGAGCTAACAACATTTTAGGAGGATATGTTTGACGCTTACAGCTTTTAGCATACGCAATCAGCTTTAGCATTTCGACTTTCCTTCTGACTTCCCAACTTTCGGTCTTCCTGTCTTTCCAACTTTCTGTCTTCCAGTCTTTCCAACTATTATCCCTATTTTCGAAAACCTTATGCAAGAAAAAAACAACAAAAGCACAATACGGGCATGGGCTATGTTCGATTGGGCAAACTCCGCGTACAACCTGGTTATTACCTCAACCATTTTTCCTGCTTATTATACCATTATCACTACCACAAAAGAGCATGGCGACAAGGTGGATTTCTTTGGTTTTAGTTTTGTAAATACCGCTTTGGCAAATTATTCACTGGCTGTTGCTTATTTAATTATGGCACTTTTACTCCCGGTTTTATCCGGAATTGCCGATGCCAGAGGAAATAAAAAGTCTTTTATGAAAGCGTTTACCTGGATTGGCGCTTTGGCTTGTATGGGATTGTATTTTTTTAAATTAGACACACTAGAATTAGGTATTATCTGCTCCTCTATTGCCGCGATGGGATATATAGGTGGTGTAATGTTTAGCAATTCTTATCTGCCAGAAATAGCAACACCCGATCGTCAGGATGAAGTAAGTGCTCAGGGTTTTTCTTACGGATATATTGGCAGTGTTTTATTGCAAATAATCTGCTTCGTATTTGTTTTAAAGCCAGAACTTTTTGGTATTACCGATGCCTCTTTTCCTGCCAGGTTATCATTTCTTTTAGTAGGATTATGGTGGATTGGTTTTGCACAAATCCCCTTTAGTAAATTGCCTGAAGGCACAGCTTCCACCTTAAAATCGACCGGCAATGCGGTTAAAATTGGCTACAGTGAGCTTGGTAAAGTGTGGAATAAACTTCAGGAGACAGACGTTTTAAAACGCTTTTTATATGCTTTCTTTTTTTACTCGGTAGGCGTACAAACCATTATGCTTGTTGCCACAGCGTTCGGAGCTAAAGTATTGAAAATGGAAACCAGCGAACTGATCGCAACCATCCTGATTATCCAATTGGTAGCTATTGCAGGTGCTTATTTAATGTCGGCTTTAGCAAAATATATAGGGAATATAAAAGTGTTAATGCTTGTGGTTTCTATCTGGATTGCAGTTTGTATTATCGCTTATTTCATTCAGACTAAGTTTCAGTTTTTTGCACTCGCGGGTCTTGTGGGATTAATTATGGGAGGAATTCAGTCATTATCGCGCTCAACGTATTCTAAGTTTCTACCTGAAAATACTACCGATACCGCTTCGTTTTTCAGTTTTTATGATGTGACCGAAAAGGTAGCTATAGTTATTGGTCTGGCCACATTTGCTTTTATCGAAGAGCATTCGAATATTAGAAACTCAGCTTTGGGTTTAACTATATTTTTTATTGTAGGTTTGATAATGTTGTTTGTAGTTCTTAGAACACAAACAAAAAATGAAAAGTCAGCACAATGACGTCAAAGCTTAAGCTTTTGCCGATAAGACTTTGGTGATACGCCATGTTTCTTTTTGAAAAACCTGGAAAAGTAGAATTGGGATTTAAAACCTGTTTTATAGGCGATCTCTTTGAAACTTAAGGTTGTGAAAGTCATTAACTCCACTGCTTTTTTAAGTCTAAGATTAAGGTAATATTGAGTAGGGGATATCCCGGTATGGTTTTTAAACGTTTTCTTAAATGCGGAATAATTTAATGAAAGGTTGGCAATTAGGTCTGAAACTTCCATCTGCTTATCAATGCTCTCGGTCATCAAAAACTTAGTCTTCTCTACTAGCTGGCTTTCCTCATTTTCTCCCACCTGTTTGTTTTTTTCGATGGCATAAAGAAGTCCCAGAATTTGGTGAGCAATGCCCGAAATGATTTGCTGATAACCAAGCTCTGAAGATTTAACAGCCTCAATAAGTTGTTGAAATAAATTCAAAATAATTCCGCTTGAACCGGTATCGGTAAAAGGAATCTTCGGATTTAAGAAACCATTTGAGTGCAAAGATTTAACAAAACTTCCATTTAAGCCAATCCAGTATTCCTCCCAGCCATTAGCCGGGTCGGGCTTATAACGATGCCATACATCCGGAAATAAAAAAAAGCAGATACCCTGATTGATTTCTTTAGCTGCAGTGTATGATGATTCAAAAACTCCAGACCCTTTTGAAATAAAAACAATATAGTAAGCATTTAAAATCCGGCCTTTGTTCCAGTTAAAAGCATGCGAAACCGGATACTCATTATTTCTGGGATATTGCTGATTAGGTAGTGTTTTAGAGTAGCCAATAGTTGTAACATAAAATCCCCATCTCTCATCAAGCTCAGTTGGGGATAGAAATTTATTATAATCAGGCATATTGTAAATTTAAATTAAATGCATGAATATTATTTAATCTATGTCTTAAAAAGAACCTTATGTGCATTTTTTGAATTTATAAAATCAAAAAGTGCAAAACTTAATCAAAAAGTACATTTTTTATTACCAAGCAGAAGCTGACCTTTAGGTACTAACTAATTATATTATTATGAACAGTGAATTATCTCAGGAACAAATAAGCTCCTATCAAGACAACGGGTTCTTAGTTGTGGAAGACTTTTTATCAGCAGATGAATTGGGATTTTGGCGGCTTGCTTTAGATGAATCTCTGGCAAAAAGAAATGGAAATCAATTGCCGGATAAGGTATCCCTGGTAAACCCAAATTCAGATCAGGATTATTACTCAAAAGTTTTTGATCAACTGCTAAACCTTTGGCAGGATAATGAAAAGATGAAGCAAATAATGCTTGATGAACGCCTTGGAGAAATGGCTGCTAAACTTGCAGGCGTTGATGGAATCCGAATCTGGCACGATCAGGCTCTTATTAAAAAGCCCTGGGCGAATCCGACATCATGGCACTTAGATACACCATATTGGTCATTCTCTGATAGAAGAGCTATTTCTATCTGGGTGGCCCTTGACGACGCTACATACGAAAACGGATGCTTGTTCTTTATACCTGGTTCCTGCAAAACAACCACATTCGAAAACCCCGGAATCGGAAAAAACATGGGAGTAATATTTGATGTATACCCTGAATTTAAAAAAACCAAATCTGCTGCTGCACCAATGAAAGCAGGCAGTTGTTCATTCCATAATGGTTTAACAATTCATGGCGCACACGCAAACATGACACCTGGTATAAGAAGGGCAATGACTTGTGCTTATATGCCTGATGGCGCAATATTCAATGGTCAGCAAAATATTTTATCAGACGAGCAGTTCTCTAAACTAACAATTGGTGATTTGATGAATGATGATGTGCAAAACCCGTTGATATATTCTTCTGTAAAGGCATAATAGGAAATTTAGCCACGAAGTCGCAAAGACACGAAGTATGGCTTGGAGAATATGTGCCTTTGTGGCCTAACTAATTACAATTGAAAGTAAAAATACTAGCCCCCTATTGGGGATCAGAAGATCTGAGCTTAAGAGATTTTGGAAGCAAGATCATTGAAGCAGGCTACGATGGTATCGACACCTGGCTTCCAACTGATAAGACTGAGAAGCATAAGCTTTTTGACTATGTGCAAAAGCACCAGTTGCATTTAGTAGTTCAGCAATGCGAAGCAGAGGGGAAGAATTTCAATGACTTTAAGCAGTCATTTATACACAATTTAAATCTCTGCCTTGAAGCGAGTCCGGTTTTAATAAACTCGCATACAGGCAGAGACTTTTTTACTTTCGAGCAAAATCTCGAATTAATTGATGCTGCTGCCGAAGTAAGTTATAAAACCGGTGTAGAAATAGCGCATGAAACTCATCGTGGTCGTTTCGGATTTAGTCCGGCTGTAAGTGCGGAATATTTTAAGCAACGTCCCGGGCTTATCATCACCGCCGATTTCTCTCACTGGGTTTGTGTTAGCGAAAGCTTTTTAGAGGGTTTTCAGGATACTTTACAGGAAGCAATTCTACGAGCCCGTCATATCCACTCAAGAGTAGGCTTCGAACAGGGGCCACAAATACCCGACCCCAGGGCTCCAGAATGGAAGTATGCAGTTTCATCTTTCACAAACTGGTGGGATCAAATCATAGATAACAATCAAAAGCTTGGCCGGGAAATCATGACCATTACCACAGAATTTGGTCCCGTGCCCTACATGCCAGTAATTCCTCATTCTCAAATTCCGGTAGCCGATCAGTTTGAAGTGAATAGTTATATGATGGAATTATTAAGAGAGCGCTATCAGCAGTACTCCTGATTGTCTGAAAAAAGGTAATTAAAACATCAAAGCTTAATTGTTAAAATGTTCAGCTTTTAATGGTTAACCTTTTTACCTTTGGTATCCAATATGACGGTTGAACTATTTATACCATGCTTTATTGATCAACTTTATCCTCAGACTGCTTTTAATACAGTTAAAGTGCTGGAAAAAGTAGGATGTAAAGTTATTTACAATGCGCAACAAACCTGTTGCGGTCAGCCAGCCTTTAACGCAGGTTACTGGGACGAGGCCAAAGCGGTAGGTAGTAAGTTTCTTAACGATTTTTCGGAAAGTAATTATATTGTCTCTCCATCTGCATCCTGCACGGGTATGGTGAAAAACTATTATAACGATTTATTTACTAATACTGCTGTTCACAATAAATGCAGAACCATTCAAAGCAATATTTTTGAGCTCTCTGATTTTCTGATAAACGTGCTTAAGAAAGACTATTTCGGTGCAGAATTAGAAGGCAGAGCTGTTTATCATGATTCATGTGCCGGTTTACGCGAATGTAAAATTAAAGCAGAGCCAAGAGCATTACTTGAGAAAGTTCATGGCTTGGAACTGGTTGAATTAAAGGATAATGACACCTGCTGCGGCTTCGGTGGCACCTTTGCCGTGAAATTTGATGGAATATCCAGTGCAATGGCCCAGCAAAAAGTAGATAATGCCTTAGCTGTAGAGGCTGATTATATTATTTCTACAGATGCTTCTTGCCTGCTGCATTTGCAGGGGTATATTGATAAAAATCAACTTCCTATAAAGACGATGCACATTGTAGATGTGCTAGCGATGGGGTGGGGAAATGTATAAACTTATGAAAAACTTGAAACGCAACCTTTTTACAACCGGTTTCTTTCTAATTGCTTTAAGTGGTTTCTCTCAGGTTAGACAAGAGATGATAAGCAGGGGCCTTGATACCAATATGATCGTGTTAGACGAGCAGGGGAAGCCGCTAAAGCATTACCAATACAGTAAGTTGATGAATTCGGGGGAGTATACGATACATCAAAAAGCAGGTGAGGCGAACTTTAGTATAAAGAGGCTTTCATTACAAGAGCAAATAAGGTATTCCGAGCTGCTGGAAAAGTTAGTAGCAACAAAAAGTCCAATGTTAAAAAAAGGCCAAAAGCTTGATTTGTCACCATTATCGAATTTTTTAAAAATGGAAGAAATCGAACAAAAAGTCAAAATATTGATTTTTTGGTCTTCTGGGTGCCCCCCATGTACCGAGAGTTTTGAAAGTATAAATGAAGTTTTAAGACAGGTAAATAATCCTGACGAACTCCTTGTACTCGCAGTTACCGGAGATAATCAGGAAATGGCTAGTAAAAAACTAAAAGAAAAGCCTTTGCTGTATGCAAGATTATTTAGTGACGCTTCAGCTATTTTTACTTACTACATTTCCACTTACTATCAGTACAATAGAGTTCCTGTTTATGTGATTGCTGATAAAAATGATGTGATCAGATTTTCTGTGGATGGAATTGGACCTCAAGTAATGAATGCTTTTAAGGCACAACTTCGGTCTTTGTTAAACCAGTAATTTTTAAAATTAGTCAACTCCCAAGTCTACTCTAATATATATTGAGCGTCATTACATTTCAATTTTATACCGTAATTAAATCAAACTGCTCATTTGTTGGCAAGAGGGGAGGTTTTACTAATCGCTTTAAAATAAAATCGTTCTCCACAAGTGTTAATTTTTTATACAATTATGACGGCATCGTATTTTAAATATAATCCTAATTTTCGGGGGTTTATGTAGATAAGTCATTCATGGTACTAAAATCAAATCCGTCAAAAAAAATATGCTTGATATAAATTGCCTCAAATCCGGATATCAATTTGAATGCTATCTAACAGCACCTGATATTTTGAATATTAAAGGAGACTATTATTCGACTTTAACAATATTTCGGATTCGGTCGGGAATCTAAAAGTTAAATAACCTGCTTTTCGAGATCTATGGGAATATTATTTTTTGACCCCCATTAACATCGTAATGATTTATTTATTTTTTAATCGCCGAAACTCAAAAATCATGTTTGTGCCTGATGATTCTTCAAGTCCATACGAAAACGGGGCTACTTATTCCATATACCCTTTATCCCTTTCTGAGGGTTTAACCCCGAAACATTTTACTTGACATCAAAACTACTGTTCAGTTGGGGATTTTATAAACTATTAATCGCAAAACCTAAACTCCATATATTTATGTCACCTAAATCCTTATTCACAACCTTATCTATTTTTTTGTTATTTTTTTCCGAATCAAAAGCCCAAGATTCATTGCAAGTCGATTTAGGCCGATTTAGTTCAAAAAGAAATTTCACGGTTTCTAAAACTATTGAGGCAACAGAGTTGATTAAAATTCCCGGAATAAGTCTGAGAGAAAAGTTCAAGACCTATTTTTTTGGCACATTAGAATTGTCACCAATCTTCCTCGTTGATGGCTCTATTGTTACCGATATTGATGGCTTCAGTATTTTTGATCTCAAAGATTTTACTTTATTAAAAGATGCGGCAGTTGCAGGCACTTTGGGCATTTCCGTAAATAACCCGGTAATTCTCGTGAACACTAAAAAGCCCGCATCAGGAGATTTAAAGGTGGAAGCAAATATTCAAACCGGCTTAATTTCTAATGCAGGTACCAATGAGGTTAGTATACAGTCAGGTGCTATTGATTTGCCGATATATGATTGGTCTTTTGAAAAAAATACAACCGAAAAAAATGTGCTGTTTCATCAATATAACTTCTCAATAGGCCAGGGTGATTCAAATACAAAATATCGTTTTTCTGCAAATTATATCAGAGATGCTGTACCTCTGCAAAAAAATACTTCCAGCAACGTAATAACTCCGTCTCTTAGCCGCGTTCAATTAAATGCTGCTTTAGATCAGCACTTAAGCTCAAATCTCGATTTAAGTTTAAGTGCAGGGTATGCACCAGATCATTTTGAGAAAACGGAATATTTGCCCAACTTTTTCGATCGTTTTGGTAGCCGGGATATAGACTATGATAGAAAACAAAACTTGTTGCAAGGCAATGCAAATCTCACCTATAGGGTAAATGGTTTTAAAAATCTAACTCAGGCAAGCTATCGTCGGTTCAACACAAACACCGCTTCAGACGGGAGTTTTAAAACTCAATTCAAACAGGGATACAACTTGTTAAACCTTCGTAATCACTTAAGCTACGAAACCATTGCCGGTAATTTAAGTCTGATTCCTTCTATCGATTTTCAGTATCTGAAATTCAAGTATGAAGATTCAGGTGAATCAAACTTTGGCAGTATGACTAATAACAATTTTAATTCTTTTGGATCAAATGCAGATGGTGATGCCAGTATTTTAAGTCCGCAAATTCAGATGTCGTACACCAACCTTGTCTTTATTAACACCGGATTTAGTTACTTGCTGGATAAGTCGATAAGTTCGAAGAGTAAATTAAGGCCTTTCGTAAGTGCATCTTTAAAACCTATTAGTTCCGATGCTATTGAATTCCTTTTACAGGGAT
>JANMZB010000955.1:0-1965 GCA_031382725.1 Sphingobacteriaceae bacterium
GCAGGCAAACACATCGGGGTAGTGGCATTTGAGCCATGAAGAAACGTAGACCAGCAAGGCAAAGCTGACCGCATGGCTTTCTGGAAAACCATAACTGCCAAACCCTTCCAGCTGTTTGAATACCCGGTGTGCATATTCTTCGCTATAGCCCTTATTGATCATTCCACTAATCAGTTTCTCTTGCAGATAAGAGATTTTGCCTTTCATTTTGAAAGTAGCCATGCTCCTGCGCAATTCATCGGCCTCTGTGGGGCTGAAGCCTGCGGCCTCTATGGCAATCTTCATAGCTTGCTCCTGAAATAGGGGTATGCCCAAGGTGCGGCTCAATATTTCTTCCAGCTCTTGAGAGGGGTATATTATGGGTTCAAGACCGTTTCTTCGCTTCAGGTAGGGGTGAACCATGTCTCCCAAAATAGGCCCCGGTCGTACGATGGCCACCTCAATCACGAGGTCGTAAAAGCACTTGGGTTTTAGCCTCGGCAACATCGATTGCTGGGCACGGCTTTCAATTTGAAACACCCCAATGGTATCGGCACGACTCACCATCTCGTACACTTTGGCATCGTCTTGCGGCACGTTGGCCAACGTAAGGTCTCTCTGGTAATGGGTCTTGACCAAATCAAAACCCTTGCGAATGCAGGTAAGCATGCCTAGCGCCAGTACATCAATCTTCAAAAACTTCAGCGTCTCTATGTCGTCTTTGTTCCACTCAATACAAGTGCGGGCTTCCCTGCGCGCATTGAGCACGGGGCAGAGGTCAGACAGCTTGCCTTGGGTGATTACAAATCCTCCCGTATGCTGGCCCAATTGTCTTGGGAATCCCATGAATTGCTCGGTGAGTTGCAGCACTTTTTTAATCAGCGGGTCGTCGGGATTTATTCCCTGACTGATGATTCTGTCCCGGTCAAATCCTTCTGCGGAAAAGCTCCATATCAAACTAGACAATCGGGTAATCACATCGGCGGACAGCCCCATGGCCTTTCCCACATCTCTGATGGCGCCCTTGTGATGTAGCTGCGTAACGGTGGCGACAATGGCTGCGCGGTCTCTGCCGTATTTTTGGAAAATGTACTGCATTACCTCTTCGCGTCGCTCATGCTCAAAATCAACATCTATGTCCGGAGGCTCATTTCTGGCGGCAGAGAGAAATCGTTCGAATAGCAGCTCAAATTTGGAAGGGTCTACAGAGGTGATGCCCAGGCAAAAACAAACCGTATAGTAGGCCGCGGATCCCCGACCTTGGCAAAGAAAATTTAACACTCTGGCAAAGCGCACAAAATCGTGCACGGTAAGAAAGTAAACGGCATAATTCATCTCGGCGATAAACCTTAATTCATTCTCAATATTGGCCACCACTTTCTCTGGAATCTGCGCTCCATAATACGCATGAGCGCCTTGCCACACCAGAAAATCCAGCTCGCCCTGAGGAGTGCGTCCACTGGTGTTGATTTCTTTGGGGTATTGGTATTTCAATTCGTCTAGAGAAAATGTACACGCAAGGGCAATGGCCTCCGCCTGCTGAATGGCCTCGGGATACGCTCTAAATAACCGATGCATTTCTTCAATAGATTTCAAGTATCGCTCGGCATTGGCATGCAACCGAAATCCCGCATTGTAAATGGTGCATTTCTCTCGGGCACAGGTAACAATGTCTTGCAGTTCCCTCCGCTGGGGATGATGGTAATGTACGTCGTTGGTAGCCACCATAGGCACTTCATGTGTTTCAGAAATTTCCCCAATCCTGTGAAGGTACTTGCCATCCAGGCCTTGGTAGCCAAAGGAAGCAGCGACATACAACTGCGCGCCCAGTGCGGCCTTGAAAGTAGAGACGGTTCTTTTAAAACTTTCCTCAAAGTCAAAATTTTTATTCAACGATGCCGGGGGAATTAGAATGAATTTGGATCCCTCGGCATGCTCGAAAACATCTTCTTTGTACAATAGACATTTGCCTTTTTCGGTGCGCAT
>JANMZB010000002.1:0-2894 GCA_031382725.1 Sphingobacteriaceae bacterium
TGAAAGTGGATATGGTGGTGATGCGCCACCCCTACCCGGGCGCCGGAGTTTTTCTGAGTAAAAAAGTAAAGGCTCAAATTATAAATGCCGGAGACGGTGCCCATGAACATCCAACCCAAGCCTTGCTTGATGCCTTCTCAATCAGGGAAAAGTACGGCGATGTTACCGGCAAAAAAGTGGCAATTATTGGAGATATTTTACATTCAAGAGTAGCTTTATCAAACATTTTATGTCTACAAAAGCTTGGTGCTGAGGTGATGGTTTGCGGACCAACAACGCTAATTCCTAAGT
The DNA here is from genome assembly GCA_031382725.1 of Sphingobacteriaceae bacterium. GTDB lineage: Bacteria > Bacteroidota > Bacteroidia > Sphingobacteriales > Sphingobacteriaceae > Paradesertivirga. The sequence goes on from JANMZB010000002.1 coordinate 292, forward strand.
ATATAAAATCACTTGGCGTGAAAGTAGAATTCGATCTGATGAAAGCATTGCATTGGTGCGATGTAGCTAACATGCTTAGAATTCAGCTTGAGCGGCAGGATATTAAATACTTCCCTTCGCTAAGGGAATATTCTATGCTTTACGGATTAAACAAAAGTATTCTTGATTCACTAGACAAAGAAATAACGGTGATGCATCCCGGACCAATTAATCGGGGTGTGGAAATTACAAGTGATGTGGCCGACAGTAAACAGTCTATCATTTTAGACCAGGTAGAAAATGGCGTGGCAGTACGTATGGCAGTGCTGTATTTATTAGCCGGACAAAGAGATTAAATGTTAATTCCATAATGGATTCTCAGGAAAATTAACGATATGCGCATATTTGGGTCCCAAGCCAATCACAATATCTTTCCACAAATTTTCCTCCTCATCAGCAAATAAAAGATCCTGATTATAATTGTTCGTAACCAGCCAGGAGTTCTGTTCCATTTCCCGGTCTAACTGCCCCATATCCCAACCCGAATAACCTACAAAAAATATCACCTCTTTTTCATTAACCTGATTCGTGTTAATCAGCAGCTTTAATGTTTCAAAATTGCCACCCCAATAAATACCATTTGCTATCTCAGTTCCGCTATTCATCTTATCATAACAACGATGAATAAAATGAAGTGTATCATTTGCAACCGGCCCGCCAACATAAACTGGATAATTTTCAGCTTCAAAATCAGAAACCAGGTCTTTTAAATAGAAATCGCTTCTTTGATTCAAAACATAGCCTACCGTTCCTTCTTCGGTATGTTCAGTTAATAAAACTACCGACCGTTTAAAATTAGGATCGGCCATAAATGGTTCGGAGATTAATAAGCTTCCGGTTTGGGGTGATATTTGATTAAGCATATAACTAATTGATAAAAATATATGTTTTTAACTAAGATAATGTTTTAAGAAATTATGCAACCCTATCTCTAAACAAAATACGGATTTTAAGCAGCCTCGGATTAATGCCACAAGGCACACATTTCTATCGACTATTTAGTAAGTTTGTAAATCATTATGGCAATAAAAAAAGAAACTATAGAAAACCTTAGAAAAGATTACCGCTCTGCCTCATTATCCGAAAAAGATGTTGCTGCCGATCCAATAAGCCAGTTTGCAAAATGGTTTGCAGAAGCATTAGATGGCGGCCTTTATGAGCCAAATGCCATGACATTGGCAACAGCCACTCATGATGGAAAACCGTCTGCACGGATATTACTTCTTAAAGGATTTGACAAATCCGGATTCACATTTTATACTAATTATTTAAGCAGAAAAGGGAAAGAAATTTCGAAGAATCCTGCCGCTTCAATCGTTTTTTTCTGGGCTGAATTAGAGAGACAGGTTCGAATAGAAGGCACTCTTGAAAAAGTTAGTAAAGAGGAATCAGAAAAGTATTTTCACTCCCGGCCCAAAGAAAGCCAGGTGGGTGCTATTGCCTCTCAACAGAGCCAGGAAATAAAAGGAAGAGAACCGCTTGAAAATTCATGGAACGAATTGCTTGGCAAGTTTACCGACAAAGAAGTTCCAAAACCAGCTTACTGGGGTGGTTACGTGCTAAAACCACAAATTGTAGAGTTCTGGCAGGGTCGTCCCGGAAGGCTTCATGATCGCATCGTTTACAAACGTTCCGACAAAAACAGCTGGAAGATAGTACGTTTAGCACCTTGATATGAATTTCGAGGCAATTAAGGATTTGATAATTACCAAATTTGGTTCTGAAGTTATTGTAAAAGAAGAAACAAATGGACTACAGTCTGCTTTAATAATACATCCTGATAAAATTGCTGAAGTTTGCCTCGAACTCAGAGACAATCCAAACACCTATTTCGATCTATTAGAATGTCTAAGTGGAGTAGATTATGGGATAGAAGAAAACATGTTTGGCGTTGTTTATCACCTTGCATCTATTCCTTTTAAGAAACAGCTTACGCTGAAAGTAATAAAATATCACGATCGTAGTCGTGAAGAATTGCCTACTTTTCCATCGGTAACATCTGTTTGGCGCACCGCCGAATGGCACGAACGTGAAGCTTTTGATTTGCTGGGTATCGGCTTTGAAAATCACCCCGATTTGAGGCGTGTATTATTACCTGATGATTGGGAAGGTTACCCTTTAAGAAAAGATTATAAAGCTCAGGAGTATTATAGAGGGATAAAAGTTTAGATGGAAAAGCCTTTAGCTGCAACTCAAACTCGTTATGAAAAACTAATAGCTGGCGCCGAGAGCCATGAGATGATTATTAACATCGGGCCTCAGCATCCTTCGACTCATGGCGTTTTAAGGCTTGAAGTTATAACCGATGGCGAGATCGTGAAAGAGGTTATTCCCCATATGGGATACCTACATCGCTGCTTTGAAAAACATGCAGAAAACCTTACCTATCAGCAAACCATCCCTTTTGCCGACAGAATGGATTATCTGGCATCGATGAATAATTCGCATACCTGGGTAATGGGTGTAGAAAAGATGCTTGGGATTGATAAAGATATTCCAAAGCGTGTGGAGTATATCCGGGTATTAGTTTGCGAGTTAAATCGAATTGGCTCACACCTTATCGC
>JANMZB010000048.1:0-3778 GCA_031382725.1 Sphingobacteriaceae bacterium
TTTAAAGGGATAGACGAGCTCGCTTCAGGCGATGATGAACTGTTTCTTCACAAAGTTGCCTCGAGATACCCTGATGATATAGGCTTTTGTAAATCTTATGATGCGCTGGTTTATACCCATGCAAAACCTAATCTTAAAGAATTTATAAGTCAGAGGAAAAGGTGGGCATCAAAAAGTACAAAGTATAAAGACAAAAAGATAGTTGTTTTAGGAGTTAGCATTTGGTTATTTAATGTGTTTATCATCTTGACGGCGGTTTTTAGTATTTTTTCTGTTACGTGTTTAACAGTTCTTGGCTATGTTTTGGTTATAAAATGCATTGCCGAATTGCTTTTTCTTTTTCCTGTTACAAGTTTTGCCCAAAGAAAGGAGCTATTAGCTTATTTGCCTTTGCTAACTTTCATTCACACCATTTATATTGCTTATATTGGTATTGCAGGGAATTCGGGGAAATATATCTGGAAAGACAGACTTGTAAAATAATTACAAAAAAGTCATACAGAAACCGTTTAATTATTACATTTAGCCTAATTGAACCAATTAGTTTTGGAAGCGTTTAAAAACAACTCTAAAAGTCCTGAGGAAAACGATCTTATTCAGTTGCTGCTTAAGCGGCAGGCTGAATTAAATGCCTTACTTGAAGTTACTTTAGCTATTAATAAGAACAGCGCTGCATCGGTGCTTTATGAAATGCTTGAAGTAGTTTTGAAGGTAAACCTGAATGTAGGTAAAATGCGCCTCGTAATTAAAGACGAGCAGCTATTTTCCTGTGTATCGCGATTTGGAGGAACTTACGAAAATGCGAAGATCCTTCAACAGATTTGTAAGGAGCTGGAAGTAACTAAAACTATCATCTCCCTTTCTAACCATCACGATGCCATATTGAGTGAATATGATTTCTTTGTTCCCGTGAGGCACAAAAGAAACACACTTGCATTTGTTCTTATTGGAGATTTTCATACAAAGCCGGAACTGGTAAGTCATGAGCTGAACTTTATTCAGACACTTATTAATATCATAATCGTTGCTTTAGAAAATAAGAAGCTATTTAAAGAGCGTGTTCAGCGGGAGCGTTACCAGCGGGATATGGAACTTGCGAGCGAAGTACAAAGCATGCTTGTCCCTTTGCAAATGCCCAAAAGCGACCGGTTTGAAATAGCGGCTACCTATCTTCCTCACGAAAATATTGGGGGCGATTATTTCGATTTTATCCGGCTTAATGAGCACGAGTTTATCTGGTGTATTGCCGATGTATCGGGAAAAGGTATTTCGGCTGCCCTGCTAATGGCAAACCTACAGGCGAGTTTAAGAGCCTGGGCATCGGTAGAAAGCAGTATGGAAAAAGTGATTTCCAAACTCAATGAAATTGTAACGTATAACACACACGGCGAGCGCTTTATCACCTTGTTTTTAGGGCGATATAACGAACTTACACGCGAGATGCAGTTTGTGAATGCCGGTCACAATTCTCCTATCTTGATTACGGACGAGGGCTTTAGGTTTCTACAGGAAGGAACAACACTGTTGGGTACTTTTGATACATTGCCTTTTGTAAATACCGGTAAGTTAACGTTGCCACCAAACTCTTTAATCTTTAATTATACCGATGGATTAATAGAAAGTCCGGACGAAGATGTATTTATTTCCGAGGAAGAATTAGTCCATTATCTTCAGCTTCACAGAAATGTTCCGGTTGAGATTATCAATAAAAGTATCCTATCAAACATTCAAACATCGCGTAAAGCGAAAATGAGTTCCGATGATATTACTTTGTTGTCGATAAAAATCCTTTAATGTTAGGAATTAAGGGTTGCAATATTTTTTCAAAAAAGTAAATTTGAGAATGCTTAATCAGTTTTAAGCTGTCAATAACAAGCGCAATGTTAAACCCAATTTATTTTTTGGGCGTGTCCCTGCGGGTCGGGCTATCCGCTCCAAGTCCTCGCCATTCGTGCCTCATGGCTGTGGGCTTTCCGCTTCTATCCCTCACGCAATCGTCAAAACACCCTCATCTATAAACAATGCTTTTTTCATTCCATCAAAAAGATTTTATAGAGGCGGGTTGTGACGAAGCAGGAAGGGGCTGTCTGGCAGGTCCGGTGTTTGCCGCTGCCGTGATTTTACCCACAAATTTCAAGCATAAATTACTTACAGATTCGAAACAGCTTTGCGAAAACGATCGTTATGCGCTGCGTAATCTTATTGAAAAAAAAGCTATTGCATATTCAGTTGCACAGGTTGATCATGTCGAGATTGATCGTATAAATATTTTAAATGCATCTTTCCTGGCTATGCACAAGGCACTCGATCAGCTAACCCATCAGTTTGGTTTTATACTGATTGATGGAAATCGCTTTAAAAAGTATAATGAAGTTCCTCACGAATGCATTATTAAAGGCGACGGAAAGTATTATTCTATTGCCGCAGCTTCTATTTTAGCAAAAACCTACCGGGATGATTTTATGAAGAACATCGCTCGCCAGCATCCTGAGTATGAGTGGGAAAGTAACAAAGGCTATCCAACAATTAAACATCGCGAAGCTGTTTTAAGGCATGGCTTTTCTCCTTACCATCGCCGTACTTTCCGGGTAACCGATCCTCAGTTAGATCTATTTAAGCAAACCTCCGAAGAAACCGATCTGATAGCTCTCTAGTTTTGCTTTTTTACCTATTTTTGGGCTCTCGTTCAAAATATGAAGAATACCGCCTTATCACAAAAGCATATTTCATTAGGTGCTAAAATGGTTCCTTTCGCAGGATTTAATATGCCTGTGCAATATGAAGGAATTAATGCTGAGCATCATACTGTAAGAACTTCAGTGGGCGTATTTGATGTAAGTCACATGGGCGAGTTTATTCTGAAAGGCGATAATGCACTTGAGCTTATTCAAAAAGTTACCTCTAACGATGCCTCAAAACTGGTTGATGGAAAAGTACAATATTCATGTCTGCCTAATACCTCAGGCGGCATAGTCGACGACCTGCTGGTGTATCGCATCGATGCAAAAACCTATATGCTGGTGGTTAATGCTTCCAATATCGAAAAAGACTGGAACTGGATTTCATCGTACAATTCATACGGTGTTGATATGAAAGATATTTCGGAGCGCACTTCATTATTAGCGATTCAAGGGCCAAAATCAGCAGAAGCTTTACAAAGCCTTACTGAAATAGATCTGGCATCTATGGAATATTATTCTTTTAAAAAAGGAACGTTTGCCGGGATTGAAAATGTGTTAATTTCTGCGACCGGATACACTGGTGCAGGCGGATTTGAAATTTATTTCGATGAGCAGCATTCAGAAACTATCTGGGATGCGATTTTTAAATCGGGGGCGAATGTTGGAATTAAACCTATCGGACTTGCAGCACGTGATACACTTCGTTTAGAAATGGGCTTTTGCCTTTACGGAAACGATATTAATGATACAACTTCTCCTATTGAAGCAGGTTTGGGTTGGATTACAAAGTTTGATAAAGATTTTATCAATCGAGAAGCTCTCGAACAGCAAAAGAAAACGGGCGTTGCAAGAAAGCTTATTGGTTTCGAATTAATAGATCGTGGTATCCCACGCCATGATTACCTTATTTTAGATTCGCATGGGAATGAAATGGGAATAGTGACATCAGGAACGCAATCGCCTTCTTTGCAAAGAGCTATTGGAATGGGATATGTTAAAATCGAGTTTTCTGCAGAAGGGACAGAAATTTATATAAATATCCGGAATACTCCGGTTAAAGCCAGGGTGGTAAAGATGCCTTTTTACAAAGCATAGCA
>JANMZB010000104.1:0-1701 GCA_031382725.1 Sphingobacteriaceae bacterium
CAAAGGTCTGCTTTATTTCCATGTGCTGGTGCGTAACCGGCGTATCATCCGCCGCCCGGTACGAAGACAGAATGACCACTTCCCGGAGTCGTACCGTGTCTTGGCGGATAGAAACCGTATCGGGTACAGATTGTGAAAAAGAGGAAAGGAAATCAAGCAAAAGGCAAAAAGCCGGTAAAAGTATGCTCATTGGACAAATATAGCAGACAACCCATTTCTTAGAAAGAAAATCTTGTCTGCCCTCTTCCCGAGCAGACTGCAGACGAATAGCTGAAAGCTGTCAGTTATTAGTCTGCAGTCTGGCTTGAGAAAGACGATTGTTCAACTCGGGGGAAAGCACGCACGCGAAAAGAATGGCTTTTGGTAAAGGAGGTCGTTTTTTTGGAACGAAACTCCCTGATAACCTGGTAGGAGCTGTCGGTAACCGGCACTTCAACGCGGCTGAGGGGAACGCGTGACCGGTCGGCAGAAAATACTTTTCCTTTCACGGCTACCTGCAGGGCAATCAGGCCCATGAGCAGGGTAGTTAAGGTATAGAAATCGCGGTTGTACTTGTTGGATTGATTATTCATTATCTTTTCTGGCTGTTGTTTACAGGATCAGATCAGGCACCAGAAAAACACCTGGGGTTACCGAGGGCTTCTTTTTTACCATCGAAAATTTCTAACGGTTGGCACTGAGCATTAATGCACCAATGCTGAAGCGGATGGGAGGTGGGCGTCGAGGGACGGCACGGTTAGATTTGGTTGCTTTGGCAGGTGATTGCTGGGCCAAAAGCGGGCGGTTTTCTTCCACCCCGTACGGCCCCGATAATTTTTCTGTGGAAGCCGGGGCCGGATGTTCCGCCGGGGTGTTTTCAGGCTTACGAAAGCCCTCGTCGCTCCTCTCCGTTTTCCCTTCCTCTTTTCCGTATTCCGCGCCCGTCAGAGACGGAGGCGTTTGCAGCCGTTCGGCGGGCTGGGCTGGCGTTTGGGCAATCACAGCGAAGGAGATCATATTCAAGGCGATGGCATAATACATATTTTTCATAGCGGTATTGGGATGAATGCGTGGATGCCTGATTAGTAATTCAAATGTATCGGCGCTAAATGAAGATTAAATGAAAAACGATATTTTTTAAATAGCTGTTAGCAATTAGCTATCAGCTTTTAGATAAGGCGCTTGTATTAGCTTGTATTAAAAATACTATAAACTTATTTCCCATCTTATCCGTGCGCGTACAATCAGCACGAATCATTTTTTGCTTTGTACGGAGAAGCCCATTCGTGCAGCCATTAAAAACTGCTTTTTATTCCATAAATTGATAAGACGGTCTTGAAAAAGGGAGCAATCAGCTTGTTTTTCAGACCCATCTTCAGCACAATTCATCCCCACGCTCGTGGGGAATAGGAGTGGCCCGTGATTGAAACGATGGTGCAGACCGGTTCATCCCCACGCTCGTGAGGAGTGGTAAGGTGACTTCTTCGTGGAGTCGCCCATCAACGGTTCATCTCCACGCTCGTGGGGGATGGAATAATAGCTTTCCTAGTAGTAGGTTGCTCATCGGTTCATCCCCACGCTCGTGGGGAATAGGTTCTTCCTTGTTCTCCATTACTAAGCCATTGCGGTTCATCCCCACGCTCGTGGGGAATAGCATGTCGAAATAAATCATCCTGGTCTCTCTCTCGGTTCATCCCCACGCTCGTGGGGCATAGGGGTTGG
>JANMZB010000165.1:0-7218 GCA_031382725.1 Sphingobacteriaceae bacterium
CAGTAAAGAAGCTTCCCCCTCAACAACAATTAGTATACAACCTCAGCAGAAATTCAGGGTTGAAGTACGACGAGATTGCAACGGAACTAAATCTTTCTAAAAATACTGTCAAGGCTCACTTAAAAAAAGCTCTTAGCACCATCCGCGTTGTGTTAACTGCACATAAGACTTTCATTGGAATTATATTGAGCATTCTATTAAAAAACTCTTAGAGACTAACCCTCTTTTCTTTCTCACTTGTCTTTACCAGTAGATTCGTAATCGTTTCTATCGCTGCGCCGCCACGAAAGAAGCTAGCACTTAATTATTAACCATTAGACCAAATTAAATGAAATTAGTAAGCTCATTAATGTGTCTCCTGTTTGTTGTATCCTGTGCCTGCGAAACTGCAGACGCTCAAAACAAGACAACTGAAAAGGGAGAATTAGTTCTTGTAAAATCACATCCTACACCAGTAATTACAAATACCAGCGAACCTTCATTAAAAAACATATATGGCTATGAAGGGGGTCGTGTTATTAAAATAGATGGCGTATACCACCTTTTTACATCAGAAATGTTCGACGATCCGGTTTGGGTAAATATGAAGCTCGGTCATTGGCAAAGTAAAGATCGAATAAACTGGAAGCGAGTAGGCACCATTAAAAAATCTACTGGAGATTATACCGGAAAAGATACCAGAGCTGCGCTTTGGTCGCCTATACCAATATTCGACAAAAAAGCTGACCGCTGGAATATGTTTTATGTAGCTTATCGTAGTAAACCAAATACCGAAAAGCAATTTTTTAAAAATCATGATGGCCGCATCGTAAGATCTATATCAGAGAAAAAGGGAATGAGCGGAATTGGTGGCCCGTATAAAGATCTTGGTGTAATTATGAAACCCGACCACGAAACGCAGGAATGGGAAGGTCCGCAAGGTGTTGATTCATTTTTTCCATGGGAGGTGAATGGCAAATGGTATGCATTTTATGGAAGTGCAAAAACGACTTTTCCGGTTAAGAGCTGGTTGGCTGGTTTAGCTTCATCACCCACAATAGGCGGACCATGGAAAAGACTTCCGACAGGCAATCCCACAAAACTTGAGAAAACATTTATAGAGAATGCAATTGTAACTAAACTTAAAACCGGCGGCTGGTTAGTTGTATACGATTGCCAGGGTGCTGATAACATTGGTTGGGCCTACTCTAAAGACGGTATTACTTGGGGTGAAGGCAAGCGTCTCATTATTCAGGATAATCCAGGTGTATGGTCTAAAGATGTGCGCACACCTCTGGGATTAGTCGATGAAGGTAATAATCGTTTCACACTATTTTATACCGGGTTTGAACAGGATCCGGAATGGGAAAGATTCCTTAAAAATGAGGTGGTAAAAACCTGTGCGATAGGTTTTGTGGAATTAAAATTCGAGAGTAAAATTAAGTAATGGCATTAAACAAGGCGGGCACTATGCTGTTCGCTCCACCCTACCTCTATCGGGCAAAGCCGGGCGATAAACAATTACCCTTAAAATGTAATCTGGCTTAATTTTTACCTTTCGCATCATCTTCTCCTTTTGAAGAAAATTAGCCATCTCTCTGATTACCGGTAAAAAACCAGGATTTTGCCATATCAAAATTGATTACGATTATTCGCCATGAGATAGCTTTTTTAAAGATTAACCATCAGGAATTTTACAGATTCCAGCCTGTTTTCATTGTCAACCTTAAAAACATATTATTAATTTCACTTAGTTAGACATTTCCGGTTTTACCTGATATACCATGATTTCTTTTTCTAGCCGCTTACTCACTTGTTATATAATTGTTTTTATAACTGTTTTCACTTCCCGAATATCCTTTTCTCAATCGAAGGATCAACTTTTTAGAGAGAAGCAAACATATCAACCCAAATCCCAGGAATGGGGCAAAATTCATTCTCTTGATGGACTCTGGGAAATTGAAGAGGGCAATAACGATCAGTTACCGGTAAAGTTTACCGCAAAGGTTCCGGTACCCGGATTAGTAAAATCTGCACTGCCTGCTTTTAAAGATGTGGGGGCAGAAACAAGCAAAAACCGGGCTTACTGGTATCGAAAGAAGTTTTCAATCGCTGGCAAAACACCATCGCTTGCGCGATTGAAAATTTTCAAATCAATGTTCGGTACCAGGGTCTTTCTAAACGGAAAAGAAGTTGGCGAGAACCCACTGAATTTTACGCCATTATATTTTAACCTCACGCCGTATCTAAAAGGGAACAATGCCGAAAATGAACTAGTGATTCGGGTTGGTGCTCACATTTCTGCTGTACCCGATTCTGTTGTTTCCGGAGGTGATCCCGAAAGGCTGCATTATCCTCCGGGTATTTATGATCATGTACAGTTATTGCTTTCAGAAGATCTGTATGTGAGCCGGACACAAGTTGTTCCGGATATTGATAAAAAACGTATAAAAGCAGTGGTTTACTTTACGTCTGAGAATACCGCAAATCAGTCTCTCCAATTAAATGCCGCGATTTTAGAATCAAAGACGGGTAAACAGGTTGGCTCCGCAATAATCAATAGTGGACCAATCACGGCAGGGAAAAATAAAGAGGTGGCAGTAACTATCAATATAAAAGATTGTAAGCTTTGGACACCGGAAAATCCAGACTTATATATTCTTAAGCTTTCCAATAAAGAATATTCCTATCAAACCCGCTTTGGAATGCGGAGCTTCAAAGTGGATAGTGCTTACACAAACAGCGCTTTATTAAATAACAAACCTTGTTACATCCGGGGCACCAATTTTAGTGTGCATCGTTTTTTCGAAGACAGCCTTTCGAAACAACACCCATGGGATCCTGTGTGGGTACGCAAACTATTCAAAACGTTTACTCAAATGGGAATGAACGGTGTACGGATGTGTATTGGCCCCGCGCCCGAAATGTGGTATGATATAGCTGATGAAGAAGGGATGATGATTTTCGACGAATACGCCATTTGGTACGCCTATCAACCTGATATCGGAAGCGTTGAAGCACAAGCCGCCGACCCCTTAAAGAAATGGGGAATATGGCCTAAGAATCTCAAAGCAAAACAATTAATTAAAGAATATTCCTCCTGGATGCGGGAACGCTGGAATCATCCGAGCGTAATTGTTTGGGACGCACAAAATGAGTCGTGGTCGAAGGAAACAGGCGAGGCAATTAATGCTGTGCGTAAGCTTGATTTATCAAATCGGGTATGGGACAATGGCTGGTCGCCACCAGCTAGTCCGGGTGATATCAGGGAAGCACATCCTTATTTCGAGAGCTATGTACAAGGTACCGAAATGAAAAAAACAGAGGGAATCAAACCACGACCTTTTAATTTGTCTGATTTGGCTACGGCCGACAAAATTCCTTCAACTTTCTATCTGCCCTATCAATACTCTTACAAACTTACTCCTAATTGGTATTGGCAGCAGCCAGTTGTGATAAATGAATATTCTTACCTGTGGCTTAATCGCGATGGCACACCAACCATATTAACTAAACCATATTACGATGCGGTACTTGGGGAGAATGCTACACCTGCGCAGCGTCAGGAATTATATGCCCGCAATTTGGCAGCGGTAACCGAGTACTGGCGAGCGTTAAGAACTTGCATAGGCGTACTTTACCCTTTCGGGATCGCCGCTTCTATCCCGGGAGGTGCCACTAACGACAGCTTTGTAGACCCAGAAAAGTTGGAGCTTGATAAATACTATAGAAAATATGTTCCGGATGCATTTTCGCCACTTGGCGTTTGCGCCGAACTTTGGAAAACAGATTTTGAAATTAAACCCTGGCATGGTACTCAGGCGGAGTTTTCGGTGGCGGTTATAAACGATCTGGGTAAATCTTTTAATAATTATTTCGAAATTAAAATTGCTAAAGGCGATGCTATCATTAAAAGTACACGCTTTAAGTATAGCGTTTTACCTTATGAAGTGAGTCGAAGATTTGTTAAGATTGAGTTACCGAAAGATCCGGGAAACTACGAAGTAATCACGGAACTACATGGATGGGGAGATAAAGTGGTTAGAAGTTACCGTAGCATAACCCTTACCGCAAAGCAATAAAAAATCCCGGCTGCTTAGGCAACCAGGATTTAATCATCGATTTAAACGACTAATTTTTATTTAACTTCTTGCTGATGAGCGATGTTATTTACATGTCTTGCATGTTCAAAATGCATTCTTAAAGCCGGCAGCGTTTTGCTGGCAAAAGCTCTAACTTCAGAATCGGTAGATTGTGAAGCGCTTGTAAATAATTCAATCGCTTTTTGGTGATCCTGAAGCATCATTCGCATGTATTGCACATCGAAAGCTTGTCCGTTTAAGTTTTGCAAGCTAGCCATATCATGGTTCTGAGACGAACCATTCGACATAGAAGATGTGTTATTCATACCTGAATTCGCAGCATTGTTAGCACCAACATTTGAAGAGACTGCAGTATGATCTGAAGCGGCTGTTCCGGAAATATTTGCTGACCCGGTTGTTCCTAAGTTTACAGACGTTTGATCAGTTCCTGTAGAACCAGACGTACTGCCTGTTGTACTCATACTGGCTGAACCATTTGTTCCAACAGAGCCAGATGTGCTGGCAGAACCAGTTGCTCCGATACCTGCTGAAGTAGTACCCGCTCCCATTGCAGAATTATCCATTGTTGAGGTAGCACCTGTTGTATTAATAGATCCTGCTGTTGCGGTTGAACTATAAGATTGAGAACCAGACATTGGGTTTGCAGGAAGTAATACATTTTTAGAAGAAGCTAACGTTTTAAGTTGCTCATTGCTCGCTGTATGATCAGCTATAATTTGAGCCGCAAAAGCTCTTACTTCCGCACTTTTTGCTTTGCTCTGTGCAACCTGACTTAGTTCTACTTCTCTCATACCATTCATTCCAGCCATTGGAATAAAACTTTGAGCAGAGATATAAGTACTAAAATCTGTTGCGGTTAAAGGTCCCTGATAACCGTTCATTAAATAGCTCATAGCGCTTGCAGATGAACCCGCCTTTGAACCAGAACTTGCCCAGGTATTACCAGTTCCTGAACCCATAGAACCATTGTTATTATTCGAATTAGTTCCCCAGTTTACTGAAGTCTTAGAGGCGTTTCCTGTTTTAGCTGTGTTAACGGTAGTTGAGCCGGTAGAGTTTAACGATCCTGTAGTTCCGTAAGATTTTGATGTATCTGTAGTTGCATTAGTATTTAATGAACCGGGAGTATTACTAATTGCATTAGTTCCTGCGGAAGCATTAGCACTAACATTTAAAGCGCCGTTTCCGTTAGCTGCACCTCCGGTGCTTCCTGCCGTTGGACTTAAGGTCTCATTTGCTGATAAAGTTGAGGCACCACCTGAGGTGCCTACCGTACCAGACGTACTGGCCGATGCATCAGTTGTGCCAGACGTAGTTGTAGAAGCATCAGTACTCATAGTACCGGATGTAGTTCCGGTTGTAACCGAAGTTGAGGTTGTACCATCTGTAGTTCCTGATGTAGTACCCGCATCTGTTGAACTTCCTGAACCGGTACCCGATGTACCGGTCGAGCCGCCGGACCCGGAACCTGTACGGGTAGACGAACATGCTCCAATAACGCCGGCGATTAAAAGAGCCATTGTTAAATTTTTCAAATTTTTCATAATTTTTAATTTAGACGTGAAAACGTTTTATATCTAAGTAATGAAGATTTTACTCTTTCACCACCGCAATAACTACCTCTTACTTTGCATAGTGTTTTAAAAAAATGAAATTCATTTTTGAAGGCCCGCTCGTCGGGATTTATAATTCCGATGCTGTAATAGAGGATTTGTAATCCAATTAAATCTCATTAATTATAAAGGGGAATTCTGAAATTAACTTAGTCCCCGGCGATATGCGTTAGGGATTAAAGTGAAAATCCTTTTTGTATCCCCTTTGACTCCGCTCAGGATGACAGACAAAAAGATTGTAACAGAAAGCCCGCCTCAACGCCCAGAATAAATTAAATGTGTTCCTAATTTAGAAACGATCAAAATTATTGTAGCACTAGTCAACATCCGCTTAAAGCATTATAATTCAATTATCTTTGAAAAGTATATCTCTCGTTTTAAGCATGGATGATTTTATAGCCGCCAGATCCCAAATGGCTTTATCGCTTGGTTTTCACATCATATTTTCCTGCATTGGCATGGTGATGCCATTTTTTATGGCCGTGGCGCATTATTACTGGTTAAAAACCAACCTACCGGTTTTCAAAAATATTACGAAGGCATGGAGCAAAGGGGTGGCTATCTTCTTTGCCACCGGAGCTGTATCGGGTACGGTTCTATCGTTCGAATTGGGTCTTTTATGGCCGGGTTTTATGAAACATGCGGGTCCGATTTTCGGTATGCCCTTTTCACTTGAGGGTACTGCCTTCTTTATTGAAGCCATTGCGCTGGGTTTCTTTTTATACGGTTGGGATCGTTTCAATAAGTGGTTTCACTGGATCACAGGTGTTATTGTAGGTGTAAGTGGGCTGGTTTCGGGGATACTAGTTGTAGCGGCAAACGCCTGGATGAACAGTCCGGCAGGTTTCGATTATGTGAATGGCCGTTACATCAATATTGATCCCATTAAAGCCATGTTTAATGATGCGTGGTTTTCGCAAGCACTTCATATGTCGATCGCGGCTTTTGCTGCTACAGGATTCGCCGTAGCAGGAGTACACGCATTGATGATTTTAAAAGGATCTAACATCGAATTTCATAGAAAATCCTTTAAAATTGCAGCAATATTTGCAACAGTTGCGGCGGTATTACAGCCTCTTAGTGGCGATATCTCGGCTAAAGATGTAGCGAAAAGGCAACCTGCAAAACTTGCGGCGATGGAAGCGCATTTCCATACCGAAAAATCGGCTCCGCTTATTATAGGCGGCATTCCCGATACAAAAAATAAGAAAGTTGATTACGCGATTAAAATCCCATCAGCCTTAAGCTTTCTTGCGCACGGTGATCTTGATTCTGAAGTAACCGGTCTGGATAAAATCCCTGAAGCCGACCAACCACCTGTAGCCATTACACATTATGCCTTTCAAGTTATGGTTGGTTTGGGAACCATCATGATGCTGATTTCCGTCTTGTATTTTATTTCTTTGTGGAAGAAGAAAAGCTGGCAGAATAAGAAGTGGTTGTTTCAGCTTTTCGTGGCCGCTACACCAATGGGTTTTATCGCTGTTGAAGCCGGCTGGACCGTTACTGAAGTAGGACGACAA
>JANMZB010000186.1:0-1206 GCA_031382725.1 Sphingobacteriaceae bacterium
ATTGTGAGGAACGCTTGGAGATATCGCTTGATGAAACAGGTATCGTATCGGTGGAAGAGATGGTTGATTGTAGCTCAACCGAGGATGATGGAACCGGCTCTGATGATGAACTACTGAATGATCGGGATTTTCTTGGGTTGACAGAGGATCAGTACTATTAACTCAGCAACTAAATAAAGTGTGGCGGTGCTTTAAAGCACCGGGAGGAGGTGGGCACACTTTTTTCTAAATATATTTAATAGATAAAACTTTTAAATTTTAACTTGTTATGATAACAAATTCCTATATTTTACATCTATTCATTCCTAAGAATATAGTCAAGAAGACTGGCACTTGCCATTCCTCGATTCTTCAAAGATTTTTCTCTTTTATAGCTGCTGTGTGAAGAACTGTAAAGTTCACGCACTACAGCAAATTTATCCAAACAATCAACCACCTTCCGTAGTCACCTACTTTGTACCCTTGGGATGAATCCGATGGTACATCCATCACAGCCATCCACAATTTTAACCAGTTTGATTGCCGTCTCCGTGTTCTCTCCAATATCAACAACGGTACGTACGAGTCGAAGAAGATCTCCGACTCGTACTTCTCTTCCACAAGTTTTGTGGCAGCAGCAGGATCGACCGTTCGTTGAACTAAAAAGTCCAACAACTTCAAAATCGATTGCCTGCCCCACCACATTGACGTCATCTTCGACATCTGAAGCACTAGAGGCTTCATTTAATGTACTCCTTGCGAGTGTTGTATCTCCATTTGAAGATACAACACCGGCACCGGTAGTGTTGTTGTCATTGGCATCTCGTGCATCAGCCATAATTTTTTGGAGGAGTGACAAAAAAAGGGTGAGTGGTAGTACTGAAAATGTACAGGTAGAAGAGAAATTCTTTTTCCGCGAACAATATTTACTTAAGGAAATATTTGTAGTACTCACCGATGTAAAATTAATTCACCGTGTTAAAACCACGCGATGCACTTTATGCAACACAGGTACAGTGTGTTTCAATAAAAAAGAGGTGTGTACTGTATTCTATCGAGTACGGTACAAGTACTTGTACCTGGTCCACTATAATTTTTCGAGAGAACGCGTCACACGTACAATTACTCACCAGTACAATGTGCTGTACCAGGTACTGTGAAAACAAATACAGTACCTCTATTTCTGCACTTGTACACTACAGTACTTGTACGTGAATTATTTTATTT
>JANMZB010000221.1:0-8174 GCA_031382725.1 Sphingobacteriaceae bacterium
GCTTTTTTTCTAGGCATTTAGCCTTATATAAATAGCTCTAAAATGCTCCTTAAAATTTGTATATAGGTTTAGTGCCGTAGCAATTTAAAGAAGAGATAATAAAATGCGTTTCAACTCTGCTGATGCAATAATTAGAAAGCAAGTTGAGTCTTAATGTGATTTTATAGCCCCACTTCATGTTCCAAATTCTCATTCCGCAGCCAGAAAAAGCTGCTGCATTCCGGGTTTTACACGGCAATCCGGGTTTAATTATTAAGGTCTGTACTTTAAGTCGGCTTAGTAAGTCAGAAATGTCGAATTGACTATAGCTTTTGTTGTGCTTTAACAAAAGAGCATACTCTACTATTTATATATACTAAATATTTTTTATACTTTTGTTCCTCATTAACAGAAATAATGCCTGGCAAAGTGCAACATAAATCGTTCGACCTTCAACCCAAAGCAAACTACTTATGGTATGGTGTACCTGCCCTTTTAATACTTGGCCTGATAACCATACTCCTGGTAAACTACCATAGCGTACTTTCCTTTGAAGCTATTAAGAGCGGAATAAACACCGATTTTTTTATTTTCCTACTTATCGGAATTTTCGCACAACTGGTCGATAGCACCTTGGGCATGGGCTACGGCGCAACCTCTACCTCCTTTCTGTTGTCCTTCGGAGTAGCTCCGGCCATCAGCAGCATGGGCGTTCATGTTGCCGAAATGTTCACCACCGGAGCCTCAGCCATCTCACATTATAAATTCAAAAACATTAATAAAAAGCTGGTTCTAAATCTCCTAATCCCGGGCGTAATCGGTTCAATAACCGGAGCCTATTTACTTGCCGATGTAATTGATGGAAAAGCAATTAAACCCTTCATTGCGGTTTACATGATAATTCTCGCTATCCTTATCATTATAAAAGGATTAAAAAAGAACATCCAGAAAAAGAAAACAAAACGCTTAGGCATTCTCGCGATTTTTGGCGGATTTATGGATTCCATCGGCGGTGGCGGCTGGGGCCCAATTGTCACCTCCACCCTCATGGGCCAGGGTCGCGATCCCCGCTACACTATCGGCTCGGTAAACACCGCCGAGTTTGCAATCGCCTTCGCGAGCGGCATTACCTTCATGCTTTTCGACGGCATAAACGGCTGGCAAGTCATCCTTGGTCTTATCGCCGGAGGCCTTATCGCCGCACCAATCGGGGCCTATTTCGTTAATAGAATTCCTCGTAAGCCAATCACAATACTCGTGGGTGTTCTGCTGATTTTGCTCAGTTTAAATACACTTTCAAAATACTTGCAGTAATTAATCAGGCTTGTAAAGCAGGTTTGAGTAAATAGATGTTGAAAAGGTATTCTCAGGCGTTGTGGGTTATTGCAGCCCTGCTGTACGTTTCAAGTCCTCTCCGCCTCAGGCGGATGCGGGCTTTCCTCTTCCATCAGGTTTGGGATGGACATGGTAAACCCTTGTAGGAAATTCATTTCACATCAGGCAACCGTAATAGCTCTACAGTTTAACCACGGATTTTTTGGTCACAGTTCAAGTTTGTTCAATCGTAAATTCCAATTGTATTAATCAGAAAATCATCTAGCTTTGGCGCGGTTTAAACAAGGATATGGGAACACATAAACATGCTCACAAACTCTCAGCAGCAGGTCTATTAATAAGCTTAGGAATAATTTACGGAGACATTGGTACTTCACCCCTTTACGTTTTCAAATCAATAATAGGCACACGCCAAATCACTCCCGATCTTATTCTCGGTGGCCTGTCCTGCGTATTCTGGACACTTACACTTCAAACCACTATCAAATACGTTATTATCACGCTTCAGGCAGATAATAAAGGGGAAGGTGGCATCTTTTCACTATTCTCGCTTGTAAAAAATAAGGCAAAATGGCTCATCATTCCGGCGGCCATCGGTGGGGCGGCTTTACTCGCGGATGGGATTATTACTCCGCCTTTCACGGTATCCGCAGCTATAGAAGGTTTAGCACTAAGGTATCCCGAAATCCCCACTATACCCATTGTAATATTCATCCTTACAGGAATTTTCATTATCCAACAATTCGGAACGTCGATTATCGGAAAAGCTTTCGGCCCCATTATGTGGGTTTGGTTTACCATGATCGCAGTTTTAGGTATTGGCTTCATTATCCAATTTCCAGAAATATTAAAAGGTATTAATCCATATTATGCCTATCATATTTTGTCTACACACCCCGAAGCGTTCCTGATTCTTGGTGGTGTATTTCTTTGTACGACGGGGGCCGAAGCTTTGTATTCTGACCTTGGGCATTGTGGTCGGGCTAATATTCGCATCAGTTGGATATATGTAAAAACCTGCCTTTTGCTTAATTATTTCGGACAAGGAGTTTGGCTGTGGAAACAACAGGGCGGATATTTAAATGGAAAAATTCCATTCTATAGTTTAATGCCAGATTGGTTTCTTATTTATGGTATTGGAATAGCAACGTTAGCCGCTATTATCGCCAGCCAGGCGCTTATTTCCGGATCGTACACACTCATCGCGGAAGCTGTACGATTAAATCTATGGCCGAAAGTAAAAATCAATTTTCCATCTATTCAAAAAGGTCAAATCTACGTCCCTTCCATGAACTGGATCTTGTGGATTGGCTGTATGGTGGTTGTTTTTATTTTCCATGATTCCGACAGCATGGAACATGCCTATGGTCTTTCTATCACCATCACCATGTTAATGACTACAGTTCTGGTAACATTTTTTCTAAAGAAAAAGCACTATCCGGTATACCTGATAATACTTTTTGTAATCGTTTACGGGGCTATCGAATTGAGCTTTTTAGCAGGAAATCTGCCCAGAATTTTAAAAGGGGGTTGGTTTACGGTAATTTTAGGTAGTGTGCTGTTTTCCATCATGTGGTCATGGTCAAACGGGCGAAGAATAAGAAACAAATACATGCGGTTTGTGGATATAGAGAAGTATTTCCCTATCATCAGTAAACTTAGTGCAGACCAAACAATACCTAAATATGCTTCCCACCTGGTTTACCTTACCAGCGCCAATTTTAAAACCGAAATTGAACAGTCTATTATCTACTCTATCATTCAAAAAAACCCAAAAAGAGCAGATGTATATTGGCTTTTACATGTTGATGTAACCGACGAACCGTATACAATGGAGTATAAAGTAACCTCGTTTATTCCACAACAACTTATCAGGGTTGATTTTAAGCTGGGCTTTAAGGTTGAACAACGCATTAATGTTCTCTTCAGAATGGTGGTAGAAGATTTAGTTAAGAGCGGCGAAGTAGAAATTATGAGCAAGTATCCATCGCTAAGGGAGTTCAATATTTCCGGCGATTTCAGGTTTATTGTAATTGAAAAAGTGCTTACTAATTCAAATAGCCTGGGCTTCCTCGATAGATCAATAATTATTTATCATCAGTTACTT
Source organism: Sphingobacteriaceae bacterium (assembly GCA_031382725.1). GTDB lineage: Bacteria > Bacteroidota > Bacteroidia > Sphingobacteriales > Sphingobacteriaceae > Paradesertivirga. The sequence goes on from JANMZB010000221.1 coordinate 3,422, forward strand.
AAAAAATTAAGTGTGCCAGATGAAAAAAGCTTTGGACTCGATTTAAGTTCGATTGCAGTAGAAAAGGTTCCTTTAATGATCGACATTCCAAATAAGCTTCCGCTGCAGAGGGTTGAGTAAGTGAATTAATGAATAAACGAATAGTAGTCAATAAGAAGCTTATCCGTTCAATTCTTTCATAAGCTTGTCGAAGGCTTCTTTCAGTTCCGAAAGTTCTGTTTCAAGCTTTTCAACGCGTTGTTCTAAATTACTAGCCGACCTGATTACAAAATCGTCGCCAGTCTCTTCCTCATCAATTTGAGGAACTCCACCTAACAAATGCGTAAACCTAACCTCCTTTTGGCCCGGTCGGCGTGGCAGTTGCACCACATAAGGAACTTCCTCAGAAGCCAGCTTCTCTAAAACCTCCTGCACCTCTTCGAGTGTTTCGAATTCATAAAGCCTCCCAGAATTCGTATTTATTTCACCTGGCGTTTGTGGCCCCCGCAAAAGAAGCAGACAGATAATTGCCACTTCTGATGGTAACACCGGGAATACAATGGCAAAATTGTGCTTGTATTTTATTGCCCTGCTAGAACCACCCGTTGCAGTAGAAATTAATCCCTTTTTCTTTAAGGAATTAAGAGCAAGACCAACCGTTTCTTCATCATAATTCACCACCGGCTTGCGTGAGGTTTTTTGATTACACGCTGCTACCAGACTGTTGATCGTCATCGGGTAATAATCCGGAGTAGTTCTGCATTTTTCCATCAAAGAGCCTAGAACGCGCTGCTCTGTAGCATCTAATATGGGCAGGTTTATATCAGTATCCATTAAACGAAGATAAAACTAAACGCTGTGCAAAAAAAGATTATACCAGGAAGAGTTTTGAAATGATCCCAACATTGCTTCACCAGGTATGCTTGATACCAACACCGGAATTTGAAATTTTTAATCCTGAGCCAGGAAGCGAAATCCCTACCAATCCTTCTGAAAATATTGCAAATGAATTTGTTATCCGGTACGATATTCCTAAACCACTCACTACAGCAACTTCCAGAACTTTAACAATTTGCCGATAATCAGCTGGTACAGCATTAGGCTCAGGATCTAAAACATTTACATATTCCTTAATTAGAAAATCTTTATTAGCATAAATAAGTTCTGGTCCGGCCAATAACTCAACCTGAAGCCTTTTAGAAGAATTTCCTAACAGACTGTATTTGCCGTATACGCCTAATTGAAATAGGCGGGATTTATCAGTAACTATTAAATCTTTTCTTTGATCAATACCTGTTTTTAGCTTGGACGTTGTAAAAGCAAACCTTAATCCCATGTTAGAGCGAAGCTGCCTTTCATATCCTATATTAATTCCCTTTGAAACGTTATTCTTTTCAACTCCAAAAGGGTCGCTCGGAGTGGCATGAAAAGCTTCCAGAGGGTTACTATAGCCAGGAACAGGTTCATTATCCTCATCTATCCAACGGTTATAAACATAAGATACGGTTATAGCACTTGTTGACCCGGAGTAGCGGTCCCGTGTAGGCTTCGGACCGTTTATTACAATCTGTGCAATAACACTATTGGAAGTATAAAGGATTAAAACAAAAAAAAGTAATTTCTTAAGATGATTCATCAATGGGTTCAGTGGCCTGTTATTTACGGTAGTGTGCTTATTCTTTAATTACAAGAGAGCGTAACAGAATGGTAACCTCCTATATAATTCAAATACCAGGCATTTTGTTCTTGAACCTTAAAATAATTTGCAGAAATCCCGGGAATCTATATCAACGTAAATTCTACTAATATGAAACAAATACATTTGTTTAAACGCTTATCTTTGCCACGTTTTATGGAGAAAAATGAAGATATTCAGGGTGCGTTTTTTTGCGTACCCGACATAACTGGTTTTACAAAGTTTATAGCTACATCCGAATTATCATTCAGTAGCTATTTTATTCCTGGTTTGCTTCGCAGATTGATAGGCGCAAATATCCTTAAGCTTAATATTGGGGAGATTGAAGGCGATGCGATTTTCTTTTACAAAACCGGCCGACTTCCGGCTGTAGCCATGGTTGCCAGGCAATGCAAGCTTCTATTTCAAACGTTCCATGATTATTTAAAATTGATTGAGAAAGAAGATCCGGAGAACTTTGCAAAACACCTGGCCGATGGGCAAATGGGGTTAAAGATTGTTATTCATTACGGCCAGATTATGGCAGCAAACATAAAAGGCAGAACGAAATTAATTGGGCAGAATGTGATAATAGCGCATAAGCTATTAAAAAATGGAATTCAGGAAGGTGAATACGTACTCCTTACTCAAGATTATATAGATAAGACAAGTGGAAAAGATATCGGCATTTGGTTTCCCTGGGGCAAGGTTATGCACGGCTCCGAAACGTATGAATACCTTGGCGAGGTTAAGTATTCATACATTCCTTTTGAGATCACCGAAATGTTTTCTGATACCGTTATGATTGATAAGAAAACATCATAATAATGATGAAGGCTACGGCGCAAAGCACCAGTCCCGACATAAAAACATTGTAAGACCAGCTCAATAATCTATACTTCTTAACCAGCACCGAACCGAGGTGGTAAATATCTACCGACATACTATCGTATAATTCATTACGCTGCTCCTTTAGCTCGTTAATCCGGCCAACAAACTCTCTCACTTGTAATTGAGAAAAATTCCCAAAAAACAAAATACTGCTGTCTTTTTTTGAAAGTTCATACTTTTCTTTGGTAGTAACATTTGGGCGGGAAGAAAGAATGGCAAAAACCACCGCTAATAAACTAGTGATAAGTAACACTGCCATCGGAATTACAAACCGTAAACTTCCAAATTCATTTTGGCCCGAAAAGGTATATCCCGAACCAAATAAAGTAATAACAAGTGATACAATGATAGTATTGATGCTGATCATAATACCCGCTTTATTATCGGCTATCTGACTTAAATTGATATGGTTTTCATATACAGAGCGGTACAAAGTTTCAATACCCCTGCCCTCTTTAATTGCTTTATTGGGATTATTTTTTTCGAGTTTGAAATCCAATTTTTCCTTTTCAACGCGTAAAGTTTCAATTTTTTCACGCTGTAGACGAATATTTACCTCACGCTGATCATCGAGTTTCATCATCGCTTCTTCTGTCACAAAGCTCGTGGAGATTAAAAAGTTCAGTTGAATTTCTGCCCATTCCATGTCGGTATAAGTCTTATTCAACAAACGCTCCCACTCAATTCGCAATAGTTCAGCTCTTTGAAAAAAGCTCTTTTTTCCAATATTAATATAATCGGCATCATGAAGAATTTCCTGTAAAGTTCCGTCGGGTACGGTGCCAGCACGGGTAGATAATATCAGTTCCTCTACTTTTTTGATATCTTCAAGTGGATAATCACCTTTTATAAATTCATTAAAGTTTTTAACGCTTATTTCTTCATGGCCCTGATAGGTTTCTATATAACCGGTATCATGAAATATTGCTGCCAATAAGAGTATCTCAAAATCTCTGCTTGTTAGATTATACTCGTTAGCTAATCCCTTGCATGCTTTAACTGTTTGAAAAGTATGCTTAAAATTGTGGTAAACATGGTCGGGTGGGAGCTTTTCCTTAAATAAATTAAATACGTACTCTTCTGCACTTTTAATTATTGGGTTAGCATTCTTCATTTGAAAGTTTTTTGTCTTTAAGTTTGTTTCCGTTTTACTATGTAACACTCTTTAATGTTGCAGATATAGCAGAAATCAAACTATAATGTACAATTTTAGTTATTATAAAACTTAATTGTTGTAACATTAAATTATTATTATTTCCTATGAACAGAATACTTGTGCTTTTGTTAGTTGCTTTTTCAATTTCTTGTGGGTCGCCCGAAAAAAAAGAGGTTAAGGAGGCTGATAATGCCATGAAAACCCTCGAACCAAAAGGAGGTAAATTATATGTACTGCCCAAAGAATTACTTGAAATTTCGGGTATTTCTTTCGTAACAAACGATGTTCTTGTTGGGATCCAGGACGAAGAAGGTATTCTATATTTTTATGATTTAACGAAGGAAGAAATCGTAAATCAATTCGAATTCTGGAAAGGTAAGGACTATGAAGACCTGGCGGTTGTTGGAAATGATTTGTGGATTGTAAACAGTTCGGGTGCTTTGTATGAAATTAAGAATTTTAAAAATGGCCCTTCAAAACCGAACGTTTATAAAACTGTTCTAAAAGAAGAAAATAATATTGAAGGATTGGCTTATGATAAAAAGAATGACAGATTGCTATTGGCAGTAAAAGATGTAAGTCTGGATGGGAATGAAGATGAAAAAGGCATTTACAATTTTAACCTGAAAACCAAAACGCTTAATGAAAAAGCTGTTTATTCAATCAAATTATCAGAAATAGAGAAATTTTTTGAGGGAGATAAGGTTGAGGAATTGTCGAAAAAGATTCTAAAAGCAATAGGCAATCAAAATCTAAATAAGGTATTCCGGACATCTGCGTTAGGATTTCATCCGGTAACGGGTGAACTTTATGTACTTTCGTCTTTGAATAACATTATTGCTGTTTTAAATAATCAAGGATCTATCACAAAAATTCTTGAACTTGATGGAAAAGAATTTTTGCAACCCGAGGGTTTAGCGTTTACCAGTGACGGCCGCCTCTTTATTTCAAACGAAGGAAAAGGCAAACAAGCAAATATAATAGAGTTACAATATGAAGATTAAGCATATTAATCACTTTTCAATAATCACTATCAGCATTCTTATTTTAAC
>JANMZB010000237.1:0-1696 GCA_031382725.1 Sphingobacteriaceae bacterium
CGGCCTCAAAAAGATAGTTTTAAAGGAAAGGTCTATGTATTAATTAATGGCGGATCCTTTTCGGCTTCAACTATCCTGTCGGCTAACCTGAAGGGCACCAACCGCGCATTTTTTGTTGGCGAAGAGACCGGGGGTGCCTACAATGGCTGTGTAGCCGGTTTATTGCCAATCCTAAGTCTTCCAAAATCTAAACTTAATTTGCGGTTTGGTATATTTCAGATTCAACCTGATCATTTATCTGAAGTCGAAGGACGTGGAATATTTCCTGATCAGGAAATTAAAATATCGTTATCTGACCGGTTAAAAAAAATTGATGCCGAATTAAGTTGGGTTTTGAAGGATATTAAAAGAAAATGATAACCAAACAGGATTTTATCATAGGAAATTGCACGATTAAGAGTTATTACATTCCCAATGCTGTAAAATTTATCGAATAATCCCCTTCAGCACGAGCTTACTTTTCAAACTTTAAGATTATATTTGCCACCGAATTTATTCTAACACATAATGAGAGAAATACAGTTCAGAGAAGCACTTCGCGAAGCATTAAATGAAGAAATGCGCAAAGACGAGAAGATATTTTTGATGGGTGAGGAAGTTGCTGAATATAACGGTGCCTATAAAGTGAGCCAGGGAATGCTGGAAGAATTTGGTCCGAAGCGTGTAATTGATACGCCTATCGCTGAGCTTGGCTTTGCAGGAATCGGCGCAGGAGCGGCAATGAATGGTTTAAAACCGATCATTGAGTTCATGACTTTCAATTTCTCTTTGGTTGCAATCGACCAGGTAATAAACGGAGCAGCGAAAATCTTATCAATGAGTGGCGGCCAGTTTGGATGTCCGATTGTTTTCCGTGGCCCAACAGGTAATGCCGGTCAGCTCGGAGCGCAGCACTCACAAAACTTCGAGAACTGGTATGCAAATACTCCGGGACTAAAAGTTGTAGTTCCATCTACACCATACGAAGCTAAAGGATTGTTAAAATCATCAATCCTAGATCCTGATCCTGTAATCTTTATGGAATCGGAAGTAATGTACGGTGATAAAGGCGATGTTCCTGCAGAAGAATATTATATCGAGATAGGTAAAGCGCATATTGTAAAAGAAGGTAGCGATGTAACCATCGTAACTTTTGGTAAAATGCTTTCCAGAGTGGTTAACCCTGCTGTTGAAGAATTAACCAAAGAAGGAATCAATGCCGAAGTAATTGATTTGCGAACTGTTCGTCCGATTGATTACGATACGATTATCAACTCTGTTAAGAAAACTAACCGTTTGGTGATTGTTGAAGAAGCATGGCCACTGGGTTCTATTGCCACTGAAATCACATTTAAAGTACAAAAAGATGCGTTTGATTACCTTGATGCCCCTGTGTTGAGAGTGGTATGTGCTGACGTTCCGCTTCCATATGCTCCTACTTTAATTAAAGAAGCACTGCCAAGTGCGGAGAAAGTGATTAAGGCGGTGAAGAGTGTGATGTATCAAGAGAAATAGATATTAAAGCGAGTACATAATCTCGCTACTTTAAAAAGAAGGTCAATCCTAGATAAGGATTGACCTTCTTTTGCGCTTAACTGTTTGATCAATTTTTCAGAATCTTTTGCTTAAAGACATGTTCATATCCTGATATCTGTAAAACGCACATAACTGGTGCAATAGGCTGATTAATCGAGATCTTATAAGTCGCTGAATCACC
>JANMZB010000241.1:0-9561 GCA_031382725.1 Sphingobacteriaceae bacterium
ATTGTCTTTGTTTTTTTAACAGCTTTCTTTGCCTCTTTACCAGCACCAATTCGATCGGAGAGTTTTTTTGCGATCTCCTTACTCATCTTTTTTATATCTTTCGCAATCCGCTCAGCATCATGACCCAAATTAGTAACAACATCAAGGAAACGCTCGGCAATGCCGCTTTCGAGTTCTTTTTTTGCTGCTTTTTTTGGAGATGCTGCCGGAGCAGCCTTAGCTGTTTTACTTGATTTTTGTTTAGATTTTTTCATTTCTAGTATAACTTAATTATATAATACAATTCAGTACCAAATTGTTTCATTACTCAAATAAACCTACAAAATATTTAATTAAAAATTATTTTATTTATGCCAACATTCGATATTGTCAGTAAAATAGATGGCCAGGCGTTAGATAACGCTATAAATAATGCCAAAAAAGAAATCTTGAACAGATATGATTTTAACACGTCAAAAAGCACCGTTGAACTAGACAAAAAGACCAACGAAATAGAAATTGTAACCGAAGATGAAATGCGCCTTAAAGCCATTGTCGATTCGATCATATCGCGAATGATGAAGCAACAGCTTGACCCTGCCTCCCTTGATATGGGTAAAGAAGTTTATGCTTCTGGAAACATGATAAAAAAGGTCATCAAGATTAAGGAAGGCATTGAAAAAGAAACCTCTAAAAAGATCATTAAAAAGATTAAGGATAGTGGCCTAAAAGTTCAGGCATCTATTATGGACGACCAATTGCGTGTGCAAGGGAAAAAAATCGACGATTTGCAAGCAGTAATTTCTTTATGCCGTACGGAAGATTTTGGACAGCCACTTCAGTATATCAATATGAGAAATTAGGTTCTGAATATTTAAGCAATGAACATCACCATCTCTTCAGATAAATCTAAACTCGATATTGCCGTAATTCACAATTACCTTCACAACGAGTCGTACTGGGCAAAAAATATTCCGCTTGAAATTGTGGAACGTTCCATTGAAAATTCTTTATGTTTTGGAGTTTATGATGATTTGAAACAGGTTGGTTTTGCTCGTGTAATGTCCGACTGTGCAACTTTTGCTTATCTGGCGGATGTATTTATCCTGCCTGAATACAGAGGAAAAGGGTTATCAAAAAAGCTAATGGAATACATCAAATCTTATCCTTCTTTGCAAGGTCTTCGTCGATGGATGTTGGCAACTGCCGATGCACATGAGTTATATCGAAAATATGGCTTTACTGATTTGGCTAATCCGATAAGTTTTATGGAATTGGCACGACCAAAGATTTATGTGAATGAAACTTCAATAATTGAAAATAATGATGTTTAAGGTTTAAAACAAGCTACAATCATTCATGTTAAATTAAAAAAACAACTTATGAAATATCTTATAATCATTTCGACTTTAATTTGCTTATTCTTCATTTCCTGCGGAACCGACACAAGCGAAGCGCTTGCTAAAACCTGGCAGGTGAGTGATATAGAAACCGAAACAGATTTAGCTGATTCCGTAAAAACGGCTATGTTATTAAGTTCCACCATGCAATTTACCAAAGACGGAAAATATACTTTCTCAGGCGGTATCGGAGCCGATCAGGGTACTTACAGCCTGGACGAAAATGGAAAAACGTTATCTACAATTTCAACAGCAGGTAAGAATAGTGACGTATATCTAATTGAAGATCTTGACAGTGATAAACTAGTGCTTAATAAAAATGGCACCAAAATCACCTGTAAAGCACTTTCGCAGGAAGCAAAGTAATATTTATTTGTTCTGTGCAACGTTATCGTTTGAAAAAATAGCTTTGAAAGTAGTCCCTTCGTTCACCACCGAAACCACTTCCAGAGTTATTTGATGATAACTGGCAATACTTTTAACAATTGAAAGACCTAATCCATACCCACCAGTTTGCGATAAATTCGCCTTTTTAAAGCGATTAAAAATTGTAGGAATTTCATCTTCGGGAATCCCAATTCCGGTATCTTTCACAAAAATAGTGTACGAACCGTTTTGATATTCATCGCCCATTACAATACTTCCTTTGTGCTTATTATACCTGATGGCATTATTAATCAGGTTATAAAACAATTGGAAAAGAAGATCATGGTTTACATTCTTAAGTGAAACTAAATGCTCGAACTTCAATTCGAAACTAATTTCCTGATCTTCAAGTCTGTGGCTTATTTCCTCCCGAATTTCTTCGGCCATCAACCTCACATCCACATCGTCAGATTTAGCAAACTGCTCATTTTCAATCCTGGAAATCAGCAAGAGCGAATTAACAATCTTTTTTAAACGACTTAGCGTGCGCATCATTTCGGCAAAGCGCTGTTGCATCGAATCGCTCACTTCCTCATCCTCCATCAGGTTTTCAATTTTATTTTGAAGGATACTGATTGGAGTCATCAACTCATGCGAAGCATTGGCAGTAAATTCGCGTTCCTTTTCAAACGCATCGTTTATCTGATCCATCAATAGAATTAAGGAGCTATCGAGATATCGAAAATCTGACGTTGATGTATTGATGGGCTTTTGATTCCGTGCAAAAGGGAAGCGTTGATTGACTAACTTATTTTTAATGATAACACCAAGAGGCTTAATAAGATAGTGCGTAAATACTAAATCGATAACGAGGGTAATAACAATCAGGCTGAGCAAGAGATAAAGGGCCATCCGCTGCAAAGGCCGACTATATTGCGTCATCGTAGAAGTCGCCTTAGCCACTTCGAGTAAGTAATTTTGATTCCCTGCTTTAAACGTATGACTTAAAATACGATAGTTAAGCGTATCGCGCTCAATAATACGCTCTGCTGTTTCGAGCGAGTCTATTTTAGCCAGATTATCGACCGGCTCTAATGCGATGAACTCTTCCCTCAGTAAGGTATAACTTCCGTAACTTTCCTGTCCGTCGAGGTAAAAGTCTATACCATTTTGGTCTATCACTTTTAACACTTTCGACTTTTGTTGCTGGAGTAAATTATCTGTGTAAGTGGCTGTTATGTAATCAACCACGTAAGGCAGCGTAAGCACAAAAAACAGTACGATCGCCAATTTAGAAAGCGTTACGAAAAGTGTAAGCTTGGTAGAAAGTTTCAAGACTTTTTGATTTTATAACCCACGCCTCTAACGGTTTCAAGCCATTCTGTTGAGCCATGAGCACCTAATTTCTTCCTGATGTTTTTAATGTGTACATCAATATAATTCGAATCGCAGTCATCGTCGACAAAACTTCCCCAGATATGCTCGCTCAATTGCAAACGGGTAAGCACCCTGTTTTTATGCAATAACAGGTAGCTTAATAAATCGAACTCTTTTCGGGTGAGTTCAATTTCTTTGTCTTGTATGGCTACAGTGCGTTTTTGAATATCAACATTAAACTCGCCCAGCGGAATAAGCTGGCTGTTTATGCCCGACTTCCGCCTTGAAATTGCCTGCATCCGAGATTGCAATTCAAGCAATGAAAAAGGTTTTGGGAGGTAATCATCAGCACCAAGGTCAAGGCCTTTGATACGGTCCTCGATATTGCCTCTGGCTGTTAAAATGATATACGCTGCGTCGGGGTTTGCCTTTTTGGCTTTCTCTAATAAAACCAATCCATCCTGATCGGGAAGTCCAAGATCAAGCAAAATAAAATCATATAGATTACATTCTATTTTTTCCAGTCCCTGACGAGCATTATGTGCCAGATCGCAGATATAGAATGCTTTTTTAAGAAAGGCTTCAACTTCATAAGCCAGCGTCTTTTCATCTTCAACTAAGAGTACTTTCAATTTTAAAAAGTATAATAAAAACCTAAGTTAAAAAATGATTGGAGTTTTTGAGAATCACTAATCGACCTGCTCAGAACAGTTCCTTGATAACTAGCCTCAAATGAATACTTTGCGCGGTTATAAGCAAGAGGAAGCGTAAAATTATAGGCAATCAAATCAAATTCGGTTGTGGTTATAGTTCGCTGCTTTTTGCCCCTTCCTATAACGTCAGACAATAAAGCCTTTTTAGGTGCAGGAATTTCAAACCTCTGAGTTCCTCCTATTATTTCAAATGACGGTTCTAAGGTTAAATAATCTTTAGAACTAAATGATAAGCCAAGGTCAATATACTTAGATACATTAAAAGTGGTGTAAAATGCACTTTCAGAACCTATAGCGTAATCAGCAGTCAAACCGGTTGTGAGCCACTGCCAGTCATAGTTTAAAGATGCAGATGCAACATCCTGATTTGCAGATTGCAAAAGTTGCGAACTGTCTGGATAGAAAGATCGGCTATAGTTCAAATCTCCCGAAAGTTTTTTACTTAAATTAAAGCCATAGCCAACAGTTACGGCTGCTCCGGAAATACCTGGTTCAGAATTTAACAACTTATAGGTTTGCCCGGCCAAGTATAAACCCGTAGGAAAACTTAATTTAGCATAACCTAAAGCAAATGGTAGAGTTTGTGAACTCGTTTGCCCATAATAAGTAATATTACTTCCATACAAAGCAGCCAAAGTTAAAGAGGTCTTCTTCTTTTCTGTAGTATCAATTGCGGTGTTCGATTTGTTTGTACTTTGTGCAAAAGACCAACCTGCTGAAAATATAATTAGTCCGAATAGTAAATACGACTTCATAATAATGGTTAAAGGTTAATACGCAGCACTTTGCCGGGCTTAACTCTAATCGGGGGGCGTTTGATTTTAACTTTATCAACCACACCCGGACGAAGCTTTGGCCGTGCTCTTGGTACTTCTTTTATATCTGGTCTTCTCGGTTCTATGTCGATTCTTGGTTCCTGTATAGGCTCTTTACCTTTTTCAGGCTCTGATTCCTTTTTGGCATCCTTATCTCTTTTCTTTTTAGAACCTTTCTCTTCCTGTGGTTGTTTCACTCTTGAAAACGAATCCACAGAAGCCAACTCATTTACCGTCAAATGGTTTAAGGAATTTATTTTAACAAATTCTTCGGAATAAGTTACCAATGGCAATATCCCAAATATCACCCAAAGTAAAATAGCCTTTATTAAATTTCCCTCTCTCATTTCCTGATAAAATTAAAGAAAGTTTGCCTCATGTAAGAGGCAAACGATCTATAAGTGTGTTGTGTTTAGCGGTATTATAGTTTAAGCTTTGCCCCAGCTCCAACTTTCGTTTTAACTCCACCGCGACCAACTCCCACATTGGCACCGGCTTTTGCTCCCGTTTTAACCTTTTTAGATTTAACTTCAGCAATATGAGCTTCTTTTTTAACTTTTGCATCTATCAAAGCATCATCGTCGTTATCTACTTTAATATCAGCCTTGGCATCTTTAAGCGCTTCTTTTTCAGCTTTAGCGATCGCTTTTAATTCTTTGGCGTTTTCTTTATTTGCATCTTGAGATTGTCCGTTTTTACGGTTAAATTCTGCCTGAGATTTTGAAGAAGCAATTGTACTAACTGCTGTACCGTGATTTTCACCCTCAATTTTAGATTTAGATACTGTAGTAACTACGGCACCATGATTGTCTTTGGCTTCCTCATTAGCTTTTGCTGTAGCTTTATTTGCTTTGCGTTGTGCCTTTGATTCCTCAGAAGTATTATTTCTATGAAACTCGGCCTGAGATTTTGAAGAAGCGGCAGTGCTAACTTCTTTCCCGTTAACGTCTGTAGCAGATTTCGTAGTAGAACTTACTTTAGCGCCATGCCCATTTTTGGCATGATCGTTATTCTGAGCATATGTAATTGAAGTAATTAAGAGAGCGGTTGCGGCTAATATTAAACGTTTCATAATCGTGTGTTTAAATGTTAATTGTGTAATTTCTTATACAAAGAACATCAGCGAACATGAAGCGAACATGAATTTTGAAAATTATTTAAAAAAAGTTTTAAAAATAAATTAATAGTTCATCAAATTTCATCGGGTTCCCTTTCGGGGATGAATTCTCCGGTTAAAGTAGCTTCCGCAGATTCCTTATCAATATCTATAAGCATTTCCATTGATGCCCTTTCATTAAAATCCAAATCAGCGCAAGCATTAAACTGACCAATTGAATAGGTAACCAGCATTTTTGCCATACTCTGATTTAGCAATTCTACCGAATCGTTTTTTATGTTCACATCAAATACCCGCTCGCGTGCTTTAAAATGATAACTCTGTAAAAGCGACTCGATTGATTTCAAATTTAATTCTAGCTCTGTATTAATAGAAGCTTCGTCAATTATACTTTGCTTGAGGAACTCATTTGATAATTTGAATCGTACTTGTTCTTGCATATCTTTTGATTAGAAGTAATATTATTAAAATGCAGCCTGCAAACCATGTTTTAAATTGTAGATGATAGATTCAGGAAATTTATCCTTTAAACGTGATAGAACATTTAATGAACGTGCGCCGGTCTGGCAAATTATCACTATTTTCTTATCCTTGTTGAAATTAGTTAATAGTTCTTCGATTTCAGAATATGGAACATTGATTCCTCCAATATTAAAGGCTTCAAATTCATTCTCTTCCCTAACATCTATTAATAAAATATCTTCGGTTTCTAGCCAGCTTTGCAGCGTAAAATAACTAATAGACAAATGTGCATTTTCCCCAGTTTCATTGACTGACTGTATACCAGATAAAATTTTATTTTTAGGGTTTAGTTTGATACCATAAGTATCATAAGAATTAGTTAACAAATTAATCATCAATGCTTTTCCGCTTAATGGCTCACCAATACTTGTAATTACTTTAATTGCTTCTGTGGCTTGCATGGTCCCGATAATGCCGGGTAAAACCCCTAACACACCAGCTTCACTGCAAGCAGGCACATCACCGGCATTGGGGGGTGTTGGATAAAGACAACGATATGTAGGTCCGTTGTTATAGTTGAATGTACTCACCTGCCCCTCGAATTTGAACAGAGCTCCGTAGATATATGGCTTGTTTGCTAAAACACACGCATCATTTAGTAAGTATCTTGTTTCAAAATTATCCGAACCATCAATTACCAAATCATAACGGGCTATAATATCAACTACATTTTCGGTGGTGATTCTTGGATGTGTGTTAATTTCAACAAGAGGATTTCTATTCTGAAGATGCGTTTTCGCGGCTTCTGTTTTTAGCAAACCTATATCGTTGGTATCATAAAGCACCTGCCGCTGCAAATTAGAAACGCTCACTATATCGCTATCGGCTATCCCAAGCATACCAATACCCGCCGCAGCCAAATAAAGCAAGCAAGGACAACCTAACCCACCTGCTCCAACTACTAATACACTCGCCTGTTTTAATTTAATCTGCGCGTCCGCACCAAAGCCTTCAAGTTTTAGATGACGGCTATAACGTAAATTTTCTTCAGCAGATAAAGTCATAGTATGATTGGACTAAAACAAAATTGATGATTTTTTTAGAGATCAGCCATTCATAGAAATAATTAATTTCTTCTATAATTGGAAAAAATATTTTCTTAATTGGAAACTCTGGAGCGGTTTTTGAAGTATAAGTCTCCGATATCGAATTGCTTTAATTGAAAAGAAGTTGATATTATTCACTCACACAAATAATTAAGATTATGAAATCATTGATAATAGCACTTGCGTTAGCAACTACCCTTGCCTCGTGTAACTCAAACGAAAAAATTAAAGCTGATGCTTTAAAACAAGTTAAGGATAGTTTACGGTTAGACAGTTTTAATCGTGCGGAAGCTAAAGAAGTTGAAATTGCTAAAGAAAAAGAGCTTGCCCTGGCATCACAAAGTGCTGCCTCAAAATCTTCTTCACGCAGAACGTATGTAAAAGGGGAGTCTGAAACTTACACAAACGCTGCTCCAGCTAAAAAAGGGTGGAGTAAAGCTGCGAAAGGTGCTGCTATTGGCGCTGGTGCCGGAGCAGTAACGGGAATCATCGTTGATAAAAAAGATGGTCGTGGTGCGGCTGTAGGTGCAGTTGTAGGAGGAACAACCGGTTATATTATCGGAAGATCAAAAGATAAAAAAGACGGAAGAGTTCAATAAACAGATCTTTTCCCAAAAGGAAATGCTTACTTCAAAACGGAGTGAGCATTTTTTTTGTCAGTTAATTACGCCAATAATTGTATTATTAAATCGCTATCACGAAATTTTACGTAGTATTTAGTAGTATGTATAGATTTGATAATGTGAAGCTCCATTTAGCATGAAAATTCTTCTAACCGGAGCCACCGGTTATATCGCATTGCGAATCTTACCTTTATTACTCGAAGGCGGGCATGAAGTGATTTGCTGCGTTAGAGATAAAAACCGCTTTGATAAATCTAAGTATCCGGATTTTAATATCACCTTAATAGAGGTCGACTTCCTTAATGCCGAAACGCTTAAAAACATCCCTCAAGATATTGATGCTGCTTATTACCTGATGCATTCTATGTCATCAAACGAAGGCGATTTTTCTGAAAAAGAACAATTGGTGGCCCGGAATTTCAAAGAGTCACTCGAACAGACCAATGTAAAACAGGTAATTTATTTAAGCGGAATTGTTAATGATGCAGAGTTATCTAAACACTTAAGTTCTCGTAAAAATGTAGAGGAAATATTAAGTTCAACACATTATGCACTTACTACCCTACGGGCAGGTATAATTGTAGGTTCGGGGAGCGCAAGTTTTGAAATCATCAGAGACCTGGTAGAAAAACTTCCGGTAATGATTACCCCTAAATGGCTTAAAACGAAATGCCAGCCGATATCAATCCGTAATGTATTGGACTATTTATTCAGAGTACTTCTGGAGGAATCAACCTTTAATCAGAGTTTTGACATTGCCGGACCCGAAATACTAAGTTATAAAGAGATGCTTTTAAGGTTTGCTAAAGTTAGAAAACTCAAAAGGCGAATACTGGTAGTTCCCGTAATGACTCCAAAACTTTCTTCCTATTGGCTCTACTTTGTAACTTCAATTTCTTACACCCTTGCCCAAAATTTAGTTGATAGCATGAAAGTTGAAGTAATTGGACGACCGAATTCTTTGCATCAACAATTGAATATCAACTTAATATCTTATGAAGAATCAATCGAACTGGCTTTCGGAAAGATTGAACAAAACCAGGTTATTTCCAGCTGGCGCGACGCCATGAATAGTCAGGCTTACCAATCAGGTTTCTCAAAATTGATTGAAGTTCCTTCCGATGGCTGTTTCCAGGATAAGAGAACTATAAAGGTTGATGATCCTGAAAAGGTAATGAATAATATCTGGTCGATAGGCGGAAACACAGGCTGGTATTATGCTGATTGGCTTTGGTCAATTCGCGGATTTCTTGATAAAGTAGTTGGTGGTGTAGGATTAAAAAGAGGTCGTACAAATCTTAATGAAATTTTACCAGGCCACGTAATCGATTTTTGGCGGGTTATTCTTGCTGATAAAAATGAAAAGCGCCTACTCCTATATGCAGAAATGAAGCTCCCCGGCGAAGCATGGCTTGAATTTAAACTTGACCGAAACAACGTACTTCACCAAACCGCAACTTTCAGACCCCTGGGAGTTTTAGGTCGCTTATACTGGTATTCTGTACTGCCATTTCATTCTTTTATTTTTAACGGGATGATGAGAAAGATAGCTGGCAAGTAGTCATTGATAGATAAATAATTGCTTTGTTTTAAATTTTTCAAT
>JANMZB010000277.1:0-1172 GCA_031382725.1 Sphingobacteriaceae bacterium
CCGTACGGATCCCATGAACAATCCATGTAGGATTGGTAAGAAAGAGGCTAACGAGACGATAGACTAAAAAGAGGTCAACAGATCCTCATGTAACGATGGCTACAGGTAATCCCCGTGGAATGTGTATAATGGTGGTATGATCGCTAGAATTGGGTCTAACAATATATATCGATAGTAAATAATGTATACTGTATACGATATGAGTACTTCTAGACGAAACGTTCACCAATATCGACTACCTGGCCGAAAGAAACGCACTACGCTGACACGTCAAGGAAAACGCAAGTACTGGACCCACTGTAGTATCCAGGTACATGAATGTTCGGCCGACGTTCGAGACATAGATAGTCCCTGATCCATTGGCTACCGTGAAACCCCATGCGACACAAGAAGGAGAACGAATCGACAAAAGGTATATGGTAGTTCATCACCGGAAGATATTATGCTATAATATTACTCATACAACCCGAACCGCGGATACCTACCATACTGTCACGTGCGCGATCCACCACAACCATCATCGAAGCATACAGCACAGAAACCAATCGAACCCATCCAACAGCCACCATGACTGATCAGCAAATCGACGATCCAAACAACAGGGATCCTAGACCGAATGTGTATTATGGACTAATTACTCCGATTAACAATCGGCCACTGGTAATGAACCTTAGCGCACACGGAAGACAATGGATGTTTCCCCCAGGGGATCAGGTATGCATATTATTGTCACCATGCCTAACAGAAGAACCATTTGAGCCATGGCAACCGATCCATGGGACGGTGGACAGTACCATACCACTCCGGACCACAGCAAACATTAGGATACATGAATACGGCGCGGTGGGATGGACCCATCGAGCAGTGGTTGCGAGATACGATGAGATGCTGAACGTGTCGCGTACACCGGTGTCCGAGACCGCAGAAACAATCGCCCGGGTATCCGAATTAAGATCCAAGCTATTGCATGTGGAAAAATGCCAAGAGATTAATACTCCCAAGACATGGATGTCTTCGGATCGGTTAAAAGAAGGCCCGATGAACTCCGATGTAAATGAAATCAGGACACACATGCTCAAGACAGTGGAACGAAAGAAAGAGCTCCAAGATTCCATGACGAAGACCAACCACGTGATCACACGATCGATGCGAGCAGAGATACTACAGACAAA
>JANMZB010000285.1:0-8933 GCA_031382725.1 Sphingobacteriaceae bacterium
TAAACTGTTCAAGTGCGGGATCCCGAAATAAATTCGGGAAGACAAAGAGCTTTAGAAAACGTCAATGGAGTTTAAAGTCATGCTGAATTTGTTTCAGCATCTCATATAATTAAAATATTCTAGTGCGGGATCCCGAAATAAATTCGGGAAGACAAAGAGCTTTAGAAAACGTCAATGGAGTTTAAAGTCATGCTGAATTTGTTTCAGCATCTCATATAATTAAAATATTCTAGCGCGAGATCCCGAATAAATTCGGGAAGACAAAGCGCTTTACAAGGTCATAAAAATATTATTGTTAAAAATGAATTTACAGATTAAATCTTTTGACGAGTACAAACGTGTATATGATTACAGCGTAAATGAACCGGAGAATTTCTGGGCTGAAATTGCTTCATCATTCACCTGGAAAAAGAAATGGGACTCGGTACTCGATTGGAACTTTACGGAACCAAACATTCAATGGTTTAAAGGTGCCAAGCTTAACATTACTGAAAACTGTCTCGACAGGCATTTGGCAACAAATGCTGATACTCCAGCTATAATCTGGGAGCCTAACGATCCGGAAGAGCATCACCGGGTTTTAAGTTACAGGCAGTTGCACGACAAGGTTTGCCAATTCGCCAACGTATTAAAGAACAACGGTGTAAAAAAAGGTGATCGGGTTTGTATCTACCTGCCAATGGTGCCTGAACTAGCTATTTCAGTTTTAGCTTGCGCAAGAATAGGAGCAATTCATTCGGTTGTATTTGGAGGGTTTTCTGCGCAATCAATCGCCGACAGGATTAACGATGCTACCTGCTCGCTGGTTATAACTGCCGATGGGGGATTCAGAGGAACTAAAAATGTTCCTTTAAAAGATATTATTGACGATGCTTTGGTGCAATGCAGTTCGGTAAACAAAGTCATCGTGTTAACAAGAAGCCGTACGCCAATTTCGATGATAAAAGGACGTGATGTGTGGTGGGAGGATGAAATTAGAAAGGTTGAAACGCAGGGAAATCCGGCTTGCCCGGCTGAAGAGATGGATGCTGAAGATGTGTTGTTTATTCTTTATACATCCGGTTCCACCGGTAAACCAAAAGGTGTAGTGCATACTTGCGGCGGCTATATGGTTTATGCAGGATACACTTTTGCTAATGTGTTTCAATATCAACCTGGCGAAGTCTATTTCTGTACAGCCGATATCGGCTGGATAACAGGCCATTCGTATATCGTTTATGGTCCGCTATCACAAGGAGCCACAAATATTATGTTCGAAGGTATTCCGACCTATCCAACGCCATCTCGTTTTTGGGATATTATCGAAAAATTCAAGGTAAATATTCTATACACCGCTCCAACGGCTATCCGCTCATTAATGAGTTTTGGTGAAGAGCCTTTGCAAGGAAAAGACTTTAGCTCAATAAAAAAACTTGGATCTGTTGGGGAACCAATCAATGAAGAAGCATGGCATTGGTTCAACGAAAAGATAGGCAACAAGAATGCGCCTATTGTTGATACCTGGTGGCAAACCGAAAACGGTGGTATCATGATCTCTCCAATTGCAGGTGTTACACCCACAAAGCCAGGCTACGCGACATTACCACTGCCAGGAATTCAGCCTGTATTGGTAGATGAAAGCGGTAAAGAGATTGAAGGGAATGGCGTCAGCGGAAATCTTTGTATTAAGTTTCCGTGGCCTGGAATTATCAGAACCACTTATGGCGATCATGAGCGTTGTCGTCAAACGTATTTTTCAACCTATGCGAATATGTACTTTACGGGCGATGGCTGTCTTCGTGATGATGACGGTTATTACCGGATAACAGGCCGGGTGGATGATGTGCTTAATGTTTCAGGCCATCGCATCGGTACGGCTGAAGTTGAAAATGCTATTAACATGCATGCTGATGTAGTAGAAAGTGCAGTGGTAGGTTATCCACATGAAATAAAAGGACAGGGAGTTTATGCTTATGTTATACTCGGTACTTCAGAACATGATAAAGAGCTTACCAGGAAAAATATTTTGCAAACGGTTACCCGGATAATCGGCGCTATCGCTAAACCCGATAAAATTCAGTTTGTAACAGGCTTGCCAAAAACCCGTTCGGGTAAGATCATGAGGCGTATACTTCGTAAAATTGCCGAAGGTGATTCATCAAATTTGGGTGATACTAGCACCCTTTTAGACCCTGCAGTAGTGGATGAAATAAAAGAAGGAGCTTTGTAGAAAGCTTTTCAAACTTCCTAATTATAATAACTTTCCAAAAGTTCTAAACTTTTGGAAAGTTTAACAACATAGATCTGTAAACCTGTAGAGATTTTATCCAAGTTCGATCAACTTCAAAACGGACTTATCTATCATACTGGAAAAATTCTTCCTGTTAAAGCCAAGATAATTCTTGTAACGACTTAAAGCTAATTGCCGTATAAATAACGATATGCTTCATAAGGGGAGAATTCTACCGCCTTGAATGTCATGTTAAAATTAACTACGTGCTCAAAAAAAGTCTAAAGTTTCATTCCGCTTTAGGAAAAGCAATAATGATATTGTTATTCCTTGTAATGCCTTTTGCCGGTTTTTCAGAGGGCAGTAAAGACTTAATTAATAACGGCGGACATCGGGCATATTTTCTAAGTTCAAGCACAATCTCTGTATATAATCCATTTCCAACTCGCGGAATAGTAAGAGTATATGTTAAAGCCGGGGAAACTCTTTACCTCGGATCTAGTGCACAAGGTTTAGGCGGTGGAACTATTATCGCAAGAACTCCAAATGGATCAACTTATACATCCGGGGCTAGTACTACAACAGGAAGAATTAATAATATCACAGAAGAAATGGCCGGGCCGATGCCTAATGTGGGGGGCTATTCACCCTATACACTTTTAGTGGGTGCTGCAGAAGCAGGTATATGGGAAATCCAATTTGAATCACCAAATATTAGCTCACCAGTTGATGGAAACCAACCGCCTAAGACCGTAGCGAATGCAGCTTGGACACAAGCCAGCAATACGGCTTATATATCAGCATTTGATGTTACCGTTAGAGATGCTTCCAATACATTTCTGACAGGCCGTTCTTATATGAATGTTTTCGGTGGGTGTCTATCGGCATACGATGCTTTGTTTTACGGTGATTTTAAAATTTTGACTAAGGATGGTTATATCTACAATGTTAATAATAACGGTCAGGCAGGTTACATCTTTGTATTTTTTGTAAACAATAAAGGTTTTAGAGATGGTTCGGGAAATGCAATTTATAAAAGCGTAAATTCCAGTACCAATCCTCCGGTGCAGGATCCAAGATCTGCAGATTCCGGAACAGACATCACACATAAAATATTCTTTAATGACCCGAATACAGATATGCCGACGTCGGCGAGTTTGCCGGGTGGAAGCAGTACATGGCTGTTAACACCATTGGTAAGCCCATCCGTAAGCAATTTCTTATTTACAGGAACAGAAGGCACACTTTATAAAGGCGGAACTTATCCTTTGGGTGGAAATATCACTTTTACCTCAAGCAAGATATCCGACTATTATTTAGATCTCGATATAAATCGTAACGGTTCTTTTGCTGATGCGATAGATGTTAACTTAACAGGTGTTGCAGCGGTTGGCAATAATACTGTGTTCTGGGATGGCTTAGACGGACAAGGCAACCCGGTTGCAGGAAATCTAAGTTTTAGCCCTTCCCACATGAAATTGGGTTTAAGAGGCGGAGAGATCCATTTTCCTTTTATGGATGTCGAAAACAACACCAACGGAATTATTATTACAAGAACAAATGGAATTGGTAGTCCGAACGATGTTGTTTACTGGGATGATAATGTTAGCGGCGTTGGCGGCACCACAAATCTTACCGGTATAAGCAGTACAACTAATGGTCATAAATGGGGAACTACAGGATACTCATCTACTGGTTTTGGAAACGAAATAAGTTTGGATACATGGACTTTTACTGAAAGTATTCCGGCAAACCCGTTAATGAATGTTTCATTAAGGACGGCCGATCTTGAAGTAGTAAGTATCGCCCCAAATAACACAACGTATTGCATTGGCGAGGAAATCACCTATACGGTTCAAATAAGAAACAATGGCCCCGATGATGTCACCGGCGCAAAATTCGCCCTCAATTATCCTTCAGGATTTAGCTTTACGAGTGTTAGTGATGCGCAGACTACAGGCGTTTCATCCATTTACAATAACGCCTCAACCACTACACAATTTACGACAACCGCAGATCTGCAAAATGGTGCTCTTCTTACGCTTACAATTAAGGGTAAAGCAACCGCTGCTGGTAATTTAAATAATATAAGCGCAAGCATCCTTCGTCCGGCTGATATTACTGATCCGGACGCAACCAACCCCGATTCAGCTGTTCCAACCGATGCCACCGCCGAGTGTGATGCCGCCCCGAGCGGAGCAGGCTGTAATAATATCAAAACCGCGGCTTCAGTAACCATCACATCCAGAATTATCACCATACAAAATGCGATAGAGGTTGAAGGAACTAACGTTGTTAAAAATATCACCTTTCCGGTGTCTATCCCATCAGCAACAAATTGTGCTATCACAGTTAATTATACAGTAACACATATTACTACCAACGCGGCCGATTTTGATGCCTCTACACAACTTACCGGTACCATCAATATACCAGCTGGTTCTACAACCGCAAGTCTGCAGTTGCTGTTAAATTCCGAAAAGGTTATTGAAGGAAACGAGACGTTCAGAGTAACGCTTTCTAGTCCGGTTGGTGGTACTTTAGGAACAATTAACGTTACCGGAACAATCAATAATGACGATACAGGCGGAATTACAGTAACTAAAACTGATGCCGGCGAAACCGGAGGTTCTACCGGAACATTTGTTTTCAGTTTTCCATCGGGAGTTACTTCCGATATGGCAACCGAAATTGATTATGTTTTAGCGGGTACTACTATTGCAGGTCAGGATTATACAGGATCAGCTAATGGTACAATTATTATTCCTGCAGGTGCAAATAGTATCACGCTAACACTTCCTATTACGAATGATGATATTGTAGAAGGCGATGAATTCATTACTATAGCACTTACCAGATTATTTAATTCACATGCCGGTACCGTTACCAATAACTCGGCTGTAACGCCAATCATTACTTTAGCGGATGACGACTACGGAACTCTTACACTGAGTAACGATGTAACCATAACCGAAGGGAATAGTGGTACGGTAACTGCCACTTTTACACTTACACTGAACAAAGCAACTGGTAGTGCTTTCACTTTGAATTACGCTACTTCAGATATTACGGCTAAAACAACCGATAATGATTATACCTCAACCGGAAGTGTCCAGTTAAATTATAACGGTACGGTTAATGAATCAAAAAATATTTCGATCAGTATAACCGGCGATACTAAAATTGAAGCAGCTGAACTACTTAATTTGCTTGTTAACAACCTTTCGGATACGTTTGGCGGCCGATTAACAATACCCGTTCCAAGCAGAACGGTTACCATTTCAAATGATGATGCTGGTTTAATTACCATCACTAAAAGCAATGGCGAAGAAGGGGTATCTAGCGGAAGCTTTATTTTTAGTTATCCTGCGGGTTTAAGTACTGATGTTCCGGTAACCATCAATTACACGTTAACCGGCACGGCTTCAGGAGCGGGGACTGATTATCTTGGAGCTATTTCCGGTACCTTAACACTTCCTGCCGGACAAACTACCGTTTCACTTACACTTCCGGTAATAGATGATACTATTGTTGAAGGAACAGAAACAGTTCAAGTTACAGCTTCAGTTTCAAGTAATCCCTACAATATTTCGATCACAAACCCGCAAACAACGCTGGATATTCTTGATAACGATAACGCTAGTTTAACTATTAGTCCGGCTACCATAACCGAAGGTGATAGCGGAAACCAGACTCTAAACTTTACAGTTACTTTAAACAATGCAACGGCCTTACCATTTACGGTAGGATATAACACGGCAAACGGAACAGCTACCGTTGCAGACGGAGATTATATTGCGCCTGCAGGCGGATCGGTTATAAGTTTTAACGGCCTTGCCGGAGAA
This sequence comes from Sphingobacteriaceae bacterium, assembly GCA_031382725.1. GTDB lineage: Bacteria > Bacteroidota > Bacteroidia > Sphingobacteriales > Sphingobacteriaceae > Paradesertivirga. Next base: position 6,055 of record JANMZB010000285.1, read on the forward strand.
ACCGAAACAATCAGCATAGCCATTCCGGGGGATCGGAAAATCGAGGCAAATGAGACTTTTAACGTAGAGTTAGCGGCTCCTTCAAATTCTTTCAGTAGTCGCCTCACACTTCAAAGCGCTTTTGCTGTAGGGACTATCACTAACAATGATGCGGGAGCAATTACATTAACGGCTACTGATGGTGCGGAAACAGGCCCGGTTGCCGGAACCTTTAAATTTAGTTTCCCGACAGGTTATACATCTGATGCACCTACAATTCTTTCATACACAGTTGGTGGTTTAGCATCCGGAAACGGAGTAGATTATACATCATCAGCCGTTAACACGATCACTATCCCTGCCGGAGATAATCAGGCAACCATTAATCTTTCGGTTATAGACGATGCTATTGTTGAAGGTAATGAAACGGTTACTATAGGAGCGATTACATTAAGTAGCATTTATTCCGGGGTCACTCTGAATCCTGCTATTCCTGTCGTAACTATTACCGATAACGACGTTGCTACACTTACATTGAATGGCCCAATTACTGTAACCGAAGGGAACACCGGTACTGTAACGGCCAGTTTCCAGGTAACACTTGATAAGGCAACTGCCAACGGCTTTTCCATTAATTACGCCACTACTGATGGTACGGCATTAGGTACAGATAACGATTATGTGTCGGCGACTGGAATGATCACCTTTACCGGAGCAGCGGGTGAGGTTAAAACAATAAACATTACGGTTAATTCGGATACGAAGATCGAATCAAACGAAAACTTCAATCTGACACTTAGCGGATTAAGTAACAATTTTGCCAATCGTTTAACAGTTCCGGTCACTACTTCAACCGGCGCAATTACTAACGACGATTTTGCGGTACTTCAAATCACTAAATCCGACGCTGCGGAAGGTTCTTACAACGGAAGCTTTACGTTAAGTTTTCCTGCCGGAGTTATTTCAGATGCGGCAACAGTAATTAATTACACCTTAACAGGAACAGCTATTGGAACTGGTACGGATTATACTGGTGCTATTACAAATACAGCTACCATTCCGGCTGGCCAAAGCAGCGTCATTATTCCTATTCCGGTACTTGATGATGCCATTGTTGAGAATACCGAAACTGTTATCCTTACCACCGGAACTATCAGTAGTCCTTATGGAGTAACGGTAGCAAATTCACCCTTAAGTCTGAATATTTTAGACAACGACAATGCTATTTTAACTTTAAGCGATCCTGTTAACATTACCGAAGGAAACGCGGGAACAGTAACTGCTACCTTTAACGTTACCTTAAGCAAAGCAACAAGTAATAGTTTTACAATTGCCTATAACACTGTCGATGGTACGGCAACATCAGCTAATTCAGATTACGTCGCGCAAAGCGGAACACTTAATTTTAACGGCACTGCAGGGGAAGTACGTTCAGTAACTATTACCATTAATGGTGATACTAATATCGAAGCAGACGAAGTATACAATATTATTTTAAGTGGCTTATCGAATAGCTTCAATAATCGCTTAAAGATTCCCCTAACCACAGCTACCGGCCGTATTTTGAATGATGATGGGGGCGATATCACGATCACAACAAGTAATGGTGCGGAGGGTGGTTCGCCAGGTACGTTCACATTTAGTTTTCCTCCGGGTGTAACTTCAAACCAGGCGACAGATATTTCTTATACCTTAACCGGAACTTCAAATTTAACACAGGATTATACTAATAGTCATATTAATGGTGCTACTTCCGGAACTATAACCATTCCAGCTAACACTAACTCGGTAACTTTAACGCTGCCCGTGGTTGATGACCAAGTTGTTGAAGGAACGGAAACGGTAATCTTAGATGCCAGCATAGTTAGTCCTACAACTTTGATTTTAGCTAATACTTTTAAAAGCATCGATATTTTAGATAACGATGTGGCAACGCTGATTTTAAGCGGGCCGGTTACCTTAAACGAAGGCAATAGCGGAACTACAAAAGCAACCTTTAATGTTACGCTAAGTAAAGCTACTTCCGGCGGCTTCACAGTAGATTATACCAGTGTTGACGGGACCGCATTAGTTTCTGATAACGACTTTATTCCGGCAAACAGTTTTCTTACGTTCAACGGAACCGCAGGCGAAATATATCCTATTACCATATCCATAAACGGGGATCTGAATATAGAGGCTAATGAAACCTTTACAGTCAAGCTGGATAACTTAAGTAATACGTTCGACGCCCGTTTAACTATTCCCGTTTTAAATGCTACAGGAACTATCACCAACGATGATTCGGAAACAATTACCATAACTAAAGTTGACGGGATTGAAGGCGTAAGAGGTGTAAGTTATACTTTTAGATTCCTTTCCGGTTTTACTTCCGATAAACCAATCGCAATTGATTATAACCTTGCCGGTACAGCCATTGGTGCCGGAAATGATTTTACTGGAGCAGCACAAGGTACAGTTACAATACAGCCTGGCAATAGCAGCGTTGTTCTGAATCTTCCTGTTGTCGACGATTCGATGGTTGAAGATACCGAAACAGTGATTCTTACTCCGGGTACAGTTACCAGTCCTTATGGAATACTTATTTCTACAGCACCTGTAACGGCTACAATTTCGGATAATGATAACGCAACGATAACAGTTAGTCCGGTGGTTGTAACCGAAGGAAATGTAGGGCCAACCACAGCGTCTTTCACTGTCACGCTAAGTAACCCAACCACCCGAACTTTTACTATAAATTATAACACTGTCGACGGCAGTGCAACTACCGCTGATGCGGATTATGAAGCTCAAACCGGAACAATCAGTTTTGATGGCAGTGCCGGACCCAAAACAGTAAATGTGCTGGTTAAAGGTGATCGTCTTATTGAATCGGATGAAAACTTCAGTCTGGTTTTAAC
>JANMZB010000311.1:0-1127 GCA_031382725.1 Sphingobacteriaceae bacterium
CGTGCGTTTCCCTCGGCCTCGATCGTCTTTCCCCATGGTCCACGACATTTACCTCCCAATGAACCCCACGTCAATAAGTCGTCTCGACATTAACTCTAATAGTACACTATTCCACCATGCCAACCACCATTACTATTACCGACCCGCGCCATGGTCCCAAGGACATCCGACCCTTTCCTGATAGCGTCCCCGACACGGAGGATCGAGAAGCCAGCCAAGCGATCTGGGATGATTGGGCACAAGGACGTTTCGTGGCGGGCATACCCATCCGCTACCGCCCAGTCCAAGTTCATGACAGATTCACCACCACGCCGCCATTTTCACCGGGGGACCACGCCCTTTTGGTCACTGACGCGACATTCCAGGACACCGCAGCATCCCGCAGTAACCAGGTCGGTGAGATAACTGACATTTTCCACCAACGCTCGCTCCTCCTCCTCACGTTCTGGCAACACATCAACTCGGACTGGACCCCAGACTACCGTTTAGCGTACTACGATGAAGTCCTGAATATCGACAACATTCCTACTGACAGCCTCAAGACCACACTTGCCCAGGTGACGGCTATTCGCGACAGTACCATCAAATTAGAACAACCCTCGCTCACCGGACTTGCCCTCGACCACATTACCCGAACCAACTTGCACCAATACCCCTGGTTCCAAACGTTAGTCGCCCACGATTACGGCCTCCATTCTAGTCTCCAGGATTTAGCCGACCGCGTGGAGGGGTTCAACGATGCACTAGATCAAGCCGTCCGCCATCTCCTGATGTCCACCACGATCCAATTCCCGCTAGACCTCGACTCGAGCTCGTTGCTGGGTTTGTTGATCAACATACTTCAACTTGCCCAAAGTCCCTTCCCCGTTCGCACCCCCAATCGCCTCCAGCCGTTGTGTGACCAGGTCGCTCACCACTTGCATCGCACCACCTTACCAGTGCAGGCAACCGCGGAGTGTGTGGATCTCCTCTTGATATTGGCGTCCATCATGACTATTGGCCCTTCGGCCACTTTCAAGGCGTTCGCTCACGATGATCTGCGGCAATCGTCATGAAACCCAACCCTTGCCGACTTTTTCTACGCCCACGGAGGAAAATACAAATCGCTCCCCGAGCACCGTTGGGAT
>JANMZB010000325.1:0-9406 GCA_031382725.1 Sphingobacteriaceae bacterium
GGAGGAATCTCAAGCGGAGAGACAACCGGTAGCCGCAGATCAGCGTTTCCCTAAATCAGACAAACCACGTAACAATAATCAACAAAGAAACAACGATAACAGACAAGCCGACAATGCTCCTGCTACTAATCTAGATTTCGATAATGTTATTGCTAACGAAGGAGTTTTAGAAATTATGCCAGACGGTTACGGCTTTTTACGCTCGTCTGATTATAATTACCTTACCTCTCCGGATGACATTTATGTTTCGCAATCACAAATAAAATTATTTGGTTTAAAAACCGGAGATACTGTTAGAGGAAGCATCAGACCTCCAAAAGAAGGGGAAAAATATTTTCCTTTAGTAAGAGTTGAAGCAATTAATGGTCGTGTACCAGCTGAGGTGCGTGATAGAGTTCCTTTCGATTACTTAACTCCTCTTTTCCCATCAGAAAGATTAAACTTGTTTACAGATGCCAGCAACCAGTCTACACGCATTATGGACTTATTTACCCCAATTGGTAAAGGTCAGCGTGGATTAATTGTAGCGCAGCCTAAAACCGGTAAAACCATTTTACTTAAAGATGTTGCTAACGCTATCGCGAAGAATCATCCGGAAGTTTACTTAATCATCTTACTGATTGATGAACGCCCGGAAGAGGTTACCGATATGGCCCGCAGCGTACGTGCAGAAGTTGTTTCTTCAACATTTGATGAACCTGCAGAACGCCATGTAAAAATCGCGAATATCGTTTTGGAAAAAGCAAAACGTATGGTTGAGTGCGGACATGATGTGGTGATTTTATTAGATTCTATTACCCGTTTAGCCCGGGCTTATAATACTGTTGCGCCTGCCTCCGGTAAAATTTTATCGGGCGGTGTTGACGCAAATGCTTTGCATAAACCAAAACGCTTCTTTGGAGCTGCTCGTAATATTGAAGATGGCGGATCTTTAACTATCCTTGCTACAGCCTTAATTGATACCGGTTCTAAAATGGATGAAGTGATCTTTGAAGAATTCAAAGGAACCGGTAATATGGAGCTTCAGTTAGATCGTAAGCTTTCTAACAAACGTATCTTCCCTGCTATCGATATCACAGCATCGAGCACCAGAAGAGACGATCTGTTAAACGACAAGGAAACACTTCAACGTGTTTGGATTTTACGTAATCACCTTGCGGATATGAACTCTCAGGAAGCTATGGAATTTCTCCTTGGCCAGATGAGAGGCACTAAAACGAACGACGAATTCTTGATTTCGATGAATTCATAAATAACAAAACAGCGGTTAATTTACCTTACCGCTGTTTTGCTTATTGAACTATGAGAAAGCACATTCCAAATGCTATAACCTGTTTGAATTTGTTCTGCGGATGCGTGGGCATTGTGATGGCATTTCAGGATAAGTTACTTTTCGCCTCCTATGCTATAATCATCGCCGCCGTTCTCGACTTTTTTGATGGTTTCCTGGCAAGACTTTTAAATGCTTATTCGAACATTGGTAAAGAGCTTGATTCATTAGCTGATGTGGTAAGTTTCGGAGTTCTACCTTCCGTTATTGTATATCATTTATTTTTGAAAGCACCTCAAATAGGTATGCTTAGCGAATACTTAAACTATTCTGCATTTTCAATTGCTATGTTTTCGGCATTGAGATTAGCAAAGTTTAATGTGGATACCCGCCAGGAAGAAAATTTCCTGGGTTTGCCAACTCCGGCCAACGCCTTGTTGATTGCTTCGTTGCCTTTTATAATATCTGGCGATAATTTGTTTTTGAGAAATTACATTCTCAATGCGTTTTTCCTTTTTACCTTAAGTTTAGGGATGAGCATTTTATTGGTATGGGAAATACCATTAATGTCGCTGAAGTTCAAATCGTTTAATTTTAATCAAAACCTTTACCGATACATTTTACTTATCGTGGCCGCTGTTTTAATCTTAATTTTTAAATTTGTGGCTGTTCCGGTAATTATCTTTTTATATATCCTTTTATCAATCATTCAATTCCGACTAATAAAATGAAGTTCATTGCAGAAATAAATGTTATGCCCCTGAAAGAAATCCTAGATCCACAAGGGAAAGCTGTAACTGGAAGTATGAAAAATCTTAATCTTTCAGAAATTCAAAATGTAAGAATAGGCAAACATATTAGTTTAGAAATTGAGGCAGATTCTGAAACTGTAGCTAAAGAAAAGGTAGATTTAGCGTGTAAAAAACTTCTTGCAAACTTAATTATGGAGAGCTACGAATTTGAATTAAAGCAGGTTTAAAGACTTGCTTGCAATTCAGCTTTCACTTTTTCCAAACCGGTGTAAAGTTTCTCGCATACTATTTTCACCTCAGCAAATTCAGCAGCAACATCTTCAACATTGGTTTCTGTGCGGGCTTTTTGTTCGATAGAAGCCATTTGATCTTTAGCTTTATTCACCCCCATAAAAGCAAGCGTCGGTTTGATTTTATGTGCAATATCTCCAACCGTTTTCCAATCTTTAGCCTCTACAGCCGCAAGTAGTTGCTCGGTATACATTGGTGTTTGCTCGATAAAGATATCGATCATATCAATCATAAACTCGGCATCTCCTCCTGCTATTTCATTTAAGTACGTTAAATCAATTTGCAGGTTATTTGAATCTAAATCTTGTGACATAATTAAAGTTAATTGTATTTTTCTAATTTTCTAACAGATAAATCATCTGTTAATTCAAGCAATAACTGGTTGATAGTTTTCCCAATTACAGGATGGATAAATTGTGGAGCGATTTCATTAAGAGGCATTAATACAAAACGCCTTTCATGAAGTAATTTATGCGGAATAATTAACTCCGGTAAATTAATAATTTCAGAACCATAAAAGATAATATCAATATCTATAGTTCTTGCTCCCCATCTTTCCTCTCTTTTCCTATCTAAATTATCCTCTATACTCCAAATGGCATTCAAAAGTTTCATAGCAGGCATACTAGATTTTAAAGATATTGCCTGATTAAGAAAATCGGGTTGATTGGATTTACCCCAGGCGGCACTCTGGTAATAAGAAGATGATTTATTAATGCTCCCAATGTGCTTTTCAATTAAATGAGCGGCATTTTTTAAATAATCCAGACTGTCGCCCAAATTACTTCCAAGAAGTAAATATATCTCCTGCATTTAACCGCATTATACCTGTAACGTTTCAAATATATTCATATCTAATTGTATACTTGCATAATAGATTTTTTACATATGAAGAGTTTTTTTAAGATGGTTTTCGCCTCAATGGTAGGCATGATTTTATCCTTTTTCGTGATATTCATCCTCATGTTTGTGATGGTAGCAGCAATTGTTGCTTCGATGGATAACGAAAAGGTAAAAGTTGATGAGAATTCGGTTATTAATATATCGCTGGATCACCCAATTCACGAGCGTTCCTCAAAAAACCCGTTTGATAAATTAGATTTTGGCGGACTGGATAAAAATAAAAGTATTGGTCTAAATGATATTCTGGCTGGTATTAATCGTGCCAAAACAGATGATAAAATAAAAGGAATTTATCTGAATGTAAGTTCATTGCAAGCGGGTATGGCCACCACCGAAGAAATACGTAACGCCTTAATTGATTTCAAGAAATCCGGTAAATTTATTATTGCTTACAGCGAAGTTTATTCTCAGGGCGCTTATTATCTTGCTTCTGTAGCTCATAAAATCTATCTCAATCCCGAAGGGATATTAGAATTTAAAGGATTAGGCACAGAGTTATCCTTTTTTAAAGGAACTCTTGATAAATTAGAAATCGAAGCACAGGTAATAAAGGTAGGAACCTACAAAAGTGCCGTTGAACCATTTATTTTAGATAAAATGAGTGATGCAAATCGCCAGCAGGTTACCTCTTTTCTGGGTTCGATGTATGATCATTTCTTAACAGCTGTTTCATCCAGTCGCAAACTTCCTAAAGATTCTTTATTCGCAATTGCCAACCAATTAAAAGTGCGACAAGCGGCAGACGCAGTTAGCTATAAACTTGCAGATGGTTTACGTTATAAGGATCAGGTTTTGGATGAATTAAAAAACCGTACAGGGCGTAAAAAAGACGAAGAAGTAAAGTCGGTTTCTTTATCCGATTACATAAAAAATAATTCCTCGAAAGAGGATAATGAGGGAAGTAACCGTATCGCGGTAGTTTACGCATCTGGTGAGATTATGGGTGGAGAAGGAAGCGACGAAACAATTGGCTCGGAACGTATTTCACGCGCAATCAGAAAAGCCCGTACCGATGATAAAGTTAAGGCTGTAGTTCTGCGGGTTAATTCACCCGGAGGAAGTGCCTTGGCTTCAGATGTAATATGGCGTGAAGTTGTTCTTACCAAGAAAGTAAAACCTGTTATTGTATCAATGGGCGATGTTGCTGCTTCAGGTGGCTACTACATTGCCTGTGGAGCTGATTCCATTTTTGCTCAGCCTAATACCATAACCGGATCTATCGGTGTATTTGGCATCATTCCGAATATGCAGAAATTCTTTAATAATAAACTGGGCATTACTTTCGATCGGGTTAAAACAGCAGAGTTCGCAGATTTGGGTTCTGTAACAAGGTCTTTAACAGATGGTGAGCGTTTCATCATACAAAACGAAGTAAACCGCATTTACAGCACTTTTACTAAACGCGTGGCTGATGGTCGGAAAAAACCACAAACCTATATAAATGAAATTGGTCAGGGACGTGTTTGGAGTGGTTCGGAAGCTTTAAAAAACGGTTTGGTTGATAAACTAGGAAACATTAACGACGCGATACGTTCTGCGGCTAAGATGGCCAAGCTTACTGATTATGAAACTGTAGCATATCCGGTTCAGAAGGATGCGTTCCAATCAATTTTCGATTCATCGGAAGATAAAATGAAAGACTATTTTACAAAGAAGGAGCTGGGAGAACAGTATCAATACTATCAGCAATTAAAATCGGCGTTGGAGTTTACCGGCATACAGGCCAGAATGCCCTATACGATTGTTGTGAAATAGCATTCATTAATTTTCTTGAGAAGACCTACTTTGCTTTCGAGAACAGGCGTTTAAGCCTGTCTCCCAACCCTGGTTTTTTCTTTTTCTTTTCGCCGCCAATTAAAAAACCATAAGGTTTAAGCGGTTCAATGTTATCGAATATAATCTTGGTAATCCCCAGTAATGGGATCGCCAGAATCATTCCGGGTACACCCCAAAGCTGTTCTCCCAAGATTAAAACAAGTATTGTAAAAAGAGGATTTATATTAACCTCAACACCTACAACCAAGGGTTCGATGATATACGTTTGGACGAACTGAACAAGTGCATAGGTAATTATCACCCCTAAGGCCATGTTTCCTCCACCCTGGCTTAACGCCATCAGCAAGGTGATTGCTGTGCCTGTAAGGTTCCCCACGAAAGGTATAATTTCTAAAACACCACATAGCACGGCAAAGAAAACCGCATTCGGAACACCCGCAATTGAAAACCCAATACCATACAAAACCCATAGCAAAACAATCATCATAAACATTCCCGTTAGGTATTTATGAGCTACCTGAGTAGAGTCGGTTATAATCTTGGTAGTTTTAGGATGCTCTTCGGATGGTGTTAATTTTAAAATAAAAGCTTTTATATGAGTTCGGAAAAACAAAAACAAGAAAGTATAAACGAGCACTAAAATTATATCTACCAGCGTTCCAAAAAAAGCAGCAAGTGCTTTTCCAGCCGTCCCCTTACCCGATTGTTGTTGTTCTTTGATGATTTTTTCCTGTTGTGCTTCCGGTATCCCGAGCTTCGCATTAATAAATTGCTTGAGTTGATCGAGAGCCTGATTAAGCTTCTGCTCTGCCTGAGAAAAATCTTTTGCTAAGTCTGATATCTGCCAGACCAATAAGGAGATGATTCCTGCTACAGAAAGAAGAAAAACCAGGAGACAAATTGTAGCGGATAACCCTTTACTTAATCCCTTATCCTCCAACCGGCGGCTAAGGGGCAGAAGCAGCATTGATAAAATTCCGGCAAAAGCGATTGGGATCAAAAAAGCGCGGGCATAATACAAACCGGCAAATACCAGAAACAACAGCAAAAGCAGTTGAACCGATTTCGATATTGTTAATTTATTTTCCAATAAACATTTAACAACTTATTATGGCGAAAGTTTGTTGTGTGGTTGGGTTGGGAAACTTATATATGTATTTTTGAACAGATGGAGAACAAAACCATAGCGCGTACCATAAGACTGTTAAGTCAATTAATGGAGCTTCACGATCAAAACCCGTTCAAAGTAAAGACGCTGGCAAGTGCGGCATATACAATTGGAAAACTACCTTACTCATTAGCCAAAAAGTCAAAAAGCGAATTGGAGCAAATAAGCGCCATAGGAAAAAGCACCGCTGAAAAGGTCTGGGAACTGATTCAAACTCAAACCATAAAAGAACTTGAAGAACTGTATGAAATTACTCCTCATGGGGTAATTGAAATAATGGGGATCAAAGGATTGGGGCCAAAAAAAGTTCTTACCATTTGGAAAGACATGCAGATAGAGAACATCGGGGAACTGATGTATGCTTGTAACGAAAACCGCTTGTTGGAGGCGAAAGGTTTTGGCGCAAAAACCCAAGCGGAGATTATCAAAGCAATAGAATTTAAAATGGCCAGCAATGGCCGCTTTTTGTATGCCCAGGTGGAGGAATTTGCGGAGTATCTGATCGAAAAAGTAAAAGAAAAATTCCCTCTCAAAAAGATATCGTTTACCGGAGATTACCGAAGAAAATGCGAAATAATTGATGGTCTTGACATTTTGATTGGCTCCTTGCTTAATCAGGATCTGCAGAAAACCATTGATGATATATCCACCCTGGAGATAATTGAGGTTAAAGAACAAAGTATCGAAACGATAAGTCCTTCGGGTATAAAAATCTATTTTAACTTTTGTTCTGAAGAAGACTTTGCTTTACAGCTGGCTTTTCAAACCGGTACTGAGGCACATATACAAGAATTAAAACTCCGCCTTGGCCATATTTCGATATCAGCCGAAACAGAGGAGCAGGTCTATAACAAAGCTGGCCTCCCGCTTATAGAACCGGAACTGAGGGAAGGAAGAAATGAATTCGCTCTTGCGGATGCGGGTAAACTGCCTTCGTTGGTATCATGGAAAGATTTAAAAGGCTCACTTCACAATCACAGTACTTGGAGCGATGGCGTAAATGCGTTAGAGGAAATGGTGCTTTTTTGTAGGGACGAATTAAAACTTCAGTACCTGGGAATTAGCGATCATTCGAAATCTGCTTTCTATGCGAAGGGTTTGTATGAGGATAAAGTATTAGCTCAACATAAGGAAATCGATGCCCTGAATACGAAGCTAACCGGCTTCAAAATATTTAAAGGAATAGAATCTGACATCCTCTTTGACGGATCTTTAGATTATTCCGATGACATATTAAGCACTTTCGATTTTATCGTTGCCTCTATCCATTCGGTATTTAAAATGACTGAAGAAAAAGCAACAAGCCGATTAATTAAAGCAATTGAAAATCCCTATACTACCATTCTAGGGCATCCTACCGGTCGGCTTTTATTAAGCAGAAGCGGTTACCCGGTTGATTTTAAGAAAGTGATAGACGCTTGTGCTGCTAACGGGGTAGTGATAGAAATCAATTCAAATCCCCTGCGTTTAGACATGGATTGGCGTTGGCATCAGTATGCGCTGGAGAAAGGCGTTATGCTTTCTATCAATCCCGATGCGCATAGTAATAATGGATTTTATGATACCCGGTATGGGATTTTAGCGGCCCGGAAAGGCGGTGTCTCCGCTGCAAATTGTCTTAACGCTTTGAGTGTTGACGAAATCAGCACCTATTTTAATAATCGTAAACCTTGAAAATCTTAATCATTCGCTTCAGCTCGATCGGAGATATTGTTCTTACAACTCCGGTTATTCGTTGCCTTAAGCAACAGGTTGAGGGTGTTGAGGTTCATTATCTCACAAAAAAGGCGTTCAATAGCCTTTTAGCTAACAATCCATACATCGATAAAATTCATTTGCTTAATGATAAAATATCGGAAACTGTAAGTGAGCTGGAAGAAGAAAAATTCGATTACATAATTGATCTTCATAATAATTTAAGAACCCGTTTAATAAAGTTGCGACTGAATGTAAAAGCGAAATCGTTTGATAAACTCAATTTAAAAAAGTTTTTACTGGTAAATTTTAAGATTAATACACTTCCTACAAAACATATTGTCGATCGTTACCTTGAAACAGTTTCTTTTTTAGGCGTTAAAAATGACGGCCAGGGTTTAGATTATTTCTTTAACCAAGAACATGATCTTACAAGTCTCCTACCCGTCTCTTACCGGCAATATATTGGTTTAGTAATCGGAGCGCAACATGCTACAAAACGCTTACCGGTTAGCAAGCTCATTGAGATTTGCAGAAAGTTAAATCAGCCAGTTGTTTTGCTAGGTGGTAAAGATGATTCAGAGCGGGGCGAAGAAATCTGCCTGAAGAGTGGGAATCTTGTATTCAACGGTTGCGGGAAATTTTCCTTAGATGAATCTGCATTTCTCGTAAAAAACGCTCAACAGATCATTAGTCATGATACCGGACTAATGCACATTGCCGCCGCTTTTGATAAAAAAATAATTTCTGTTTGGGGTAATACGGTACCGGAATTTGGAATGTATCCTTACATGGTTACAGAACAAAAAATAATGGAAGTTAAGGGATTAAAATGTCGGCCTTGTTCTAAGATTGGATATGAGAAATGTCCTCTTGGACATTTTAAGTGTATGAACGATCAGGATGTGGAGATTCTTTAAAGTGATTAATATATTTAATATTACCTTCGCCCCAATTAATCTTATCATAATTATCATGAAAAAAATTTTATTTACAGCTATCTTTTTATTTTCTACCGTCGTTACATTTTCTCAGACCAAATTTGGCTTAAAGGGAGGGCTAAACTTTGCTAATATGGCTCTTGAAGGTGAAGAAACAAACGAATTCGAAGTAAGTCCCTCATCCCGTACTTCTTTCCATGTTGGAGGTTTTGCTGAAATTGGGCTTGGGTCAACTTTTGTATTTCAACCGGCATTATTAATTTCAGGTAAGGGTTATAAAATTGATTACTCTGCTAAAGAAGGAGGATATAGTATAAACGCTGATGCAAAGGTAAACCTTCTCTACGTGGAGCTACCCCTAAATTTCGTGGCAAAACTTTCTGCAGGACAGGGTAAGTTTCTAATCGGAGGAGGACCATATGTAGGTTATGCTTTGGAAGGGAAATCTAAAGGTGAAATAGAAGTAGATGGTCCTGGAACAGAGGAAGATTCATCTCTACCTCTTGATTCCGACACAGAATTTGGAGATGCGCCAGGAGAAATCAAGAGATTAGATTACGGTTTAAATCTTCTTACAGGATACGAGTTAAAAAGCGGCCTGATTTTTAAT
>JANMZB010000355.1:0-1238 GCA_031382725.1 Sphingobacteriaceae bacterium
GAGACAATTTGATGACGTCACAGATGTGAAAGAATTGGAAGAAAAGTCTTAATAGTCCAGCAGATAAAAATACATTAGTATTGTATATGTGATAACAGTCACTTATATATAGATGCGAGCTTATATTACAGGCACAGAGTATCAAATATTGTTAGGAATATTTTATTTGATACCACGAAAGAAAATATAAGCATATATAGTACTAACGACAAATAGTTACTGAATAATATATATTTAAGTATATATCGGCGTATATAGTTATAATGGTAAGTACATATCTAAGTGTACGAACTATCTAGTGATGAATTATCATAGAAGTTGATAAACTAAAGGTATTACCAAACAAAGGAGAAAAAGGAGTCAGGTAAGTTCTCACTTTGTCATATACTGAACCAACACAATATATTACATACAGGGATAAAACTTGTGAGTTTTATACCTAAAGCAATATGAGAACTTGAAATAAGATGAGAACTAAGATAGTTTTATAAGAGGAAAAATCCTCACAATTTTATAGTCAGAAATAGTTGAAACACTGAATGTTTAGAATTGTGCCTGCAAAATCCCTAGTGAACTCTAATAGAAACAGAGGAAATTCACTAACGAGAAACCACAAGAAATCCACAAGACAAGTCAATGATCCAGATATAGAGACTGGAATGATAGAAGAAGACAGAGACAGAGAGACATTGAAGTGTACACAAAGAGAAAGTTTCAACACGTTTTTAAAAACGGGTTATTCAGTCGAATCTGTTCTCATGCGAAGAACGAGAAAAAGCTGGCCAGCATCATCGAATTTAATAAGATATCGTACAAGTAAAGTAAGGAAAAGAAGTGGTTCAAACAAGAAGACAAAGCGCGCTAGTTATAAATCGATCGAAACAATTGAGGTTCGATTGATATCAAGAACGAAATTATTCCATACTGGTTGGAATAAAAAGGATTTACGAGTTGCAGAGGAGACTGTATACTATTTAACGATATACTATACAGTAGAACAGTATTATTCTCAGAGTAAACGTACAGTGAAAGTGCGTCGCTTTAAGACAAAAATACTGAAAAGTTATTTTGAAGAGAAATAACAAAAGTCAGGAAGAGGTCGTGAAGAATACAAGAGTTATACATCATGACGTCGAAAGATATTGGAATTCAAACTCAGAGAATGGTAGTATTTAAGCCACCTGAGATGACATTTAAGGAATATGATAAAAAGATGTCATCATTTCGACCTGACTTAC